>JBQGOU010000159.1:0-7756 GCA_052086865.1 Cellulomonadaceae bacterium | reverse complement strand
CCAGGCCATCATTGACGCACTCCTCACGCACCAAAGCGATTGAGCAAACTCAGGTAGAAGCCCGCGGGCTCGGCCAACCGAAGCTCGGGGACCAGACCCGCGGCCGACACCAGGTTCGGGTCATCGAAGACAGGTTGGATCGTGTGAGAGCGTTTCACTTACGGGTGCCCCTCTTGAGCAGTGGGATGTGGACGTCGCTATCGACATCCTCCCGGCTCAAGAGGGTATTCTTGTCCTACACCTCGCTCATACCGCTCAACGACCTCGGCGGATCCAGGCTGAGGGCGGGCCAGTTGGATTAGGCTCGGCGTAGATCAGGAAGTTGTCGATGTATTTCTTGTTGATCATGACTTTGAGCGCACGAGCCTCGCCGCTTGGCTGATGCCCTTGGTGGAACTTGCCGAGTACGACGTGGAAGTTTGCCTCGTTGACCTCGAGGATCATCATCTTCTCGAACTTGACCGACTCCTTGAACTTCCGCGCGTAGGAGAGAGGGTCAAATCCCTTCCTCCCACTGTGGCCGACTGATCGCCTCCATTCGTTCCACGCGATCGTGGCAAGGTTTCCGTTGTCTCGGGAGTGCCTGGTTTGGTGCTCATAGATGACATACCAAAAGCGCCCGTACTGCTCGACGCACCGCCTTATGTCCTCCGAGTCGTTTCCCGGCGACTCGTGCTTCACGATGTCCGACGCCTTTAGGTCGCCGTAATAGTCGATACCTGTGCGGTTTCGGAAGACGAGGTCGAAGTCGAACCTACCCTTCATCTTGTCCTTCTGGAACTCGACGAAGTTGAGCAGCGAGTTTGCCCTGAGGAACCGGTCGAAGCAGAACTCCAGATAGAACCCTGGCCACTCCCCCTGGAACCGGTCAGGCCACAGCAACTCGTGCATCTGTTGGACCGCGTCCAGCGCCGAGATCTCACGGCCGACCAAGAACTCCGCGTTGAACCGTCGGAAGACGTCGAGTCGTGGACTCTCTGGCGCGCCACCACCGAGGAGGTATCGGCTGAACTCGTCTGCACGAACGCTCGTCAGGTGGTTGCCGTTGCGGTCGACGCGGGAGAACTGCCCTAGGGTCTGGGCCTGGTACAGGTCGTTGGTGGCGACGTGCGCAGCCGAGTTGTTGGCCTTGCGCATGATGTAGGTGGACGGATCGAAGTCGACGAAGACCGTCACGCCCTGATAGTGGTAGACGCCGACGAACCGCGCGACCAGCCCGTCGTCTCGGGTCTGGGCCTCGACGGCAAGCCAGCGCTAAGGGATCTGGATGCGCTTCTTGAACCCGGGCCACGGGTTGCCGAGATGAGTGATCTGCTTTCTCAAGATCACCTGGTCGTGGTAGACAACCACTCGTTCGCCAACGTATGTCTCGGCTGTGGCGCCAGGAAGTGCGGCCAGCAGCAACTCGTTCTTCTCTCGCTCGCTGAGCCTCGTGTCGACGTCTTCGAGGAGTGCTCCGTCAGGTCCGATCTGATCAACGAAGACTGTTCCCATGCTGGCTCCTCTCTGTCTGTTCGTATGGCGCTCCGCATTCGCGCCGCGGTGCACCGTGCGGCCCTGACCTGCGAACAGACGTTAGCAGCGGTGCGCAGTTGCACGCGCCACTCGGGTCGCGCCTGCGACTCGATGTCGGAGGAGCGAGCTAAGCTGTCCAGGTCTCGGGCTCTGTGGAGTCCGGGTAGGTTGCGCACAGGGTAACGGGCTGTCAAGCTTCAAGAGTGGGAGAACAGATGAGCACGACGACGAGCGCACCGTTCAGGTACATCGACCTGTTCGCTGGCATCGGCGGGTTCGCCGCTGCCCTAGAGGCCTTCGGTGGCGAGTGCGTCTACTCGGTCGAGATCGACGAGGCGGCTTCGAAGGTCTACGAACGCAACTGGGGCCACTCCCCGCTCGGCGACATCACGATGGACGCGAACGACGTCGTCATGAACGTGCCCACGCACGACCTCCTCGCCGCGGGGTTCCCGTGTCAGCCGTTCTCGAAGTCAGGTGCGCAGCGCGGGATGGAGGAGACTCGCGGGACCCTCTACTGGAACATTCTGAAGATCATCCAGGCTCATCACCCGACGATCGTGCTGCTGGAGAACGTTCGGAACCTTGCTGGTCCGCGGCACAAGCACGAGTGGGACGTGATCATCCAGACACTCCGCGACGAAGGCTACCGGGTCTCCGAGACGCCGGCGGTGTTCTCCCCTCACCTCCTCCCACTCGAGTGGGGAGGACGCCCGCAAGTGCGTGAGCGCGTGTTCATCACCGCTACCTACGACCCGGACGGCGTGCTCGACGGTGTTGAGGCGAAGCCCCCGCTTGGCAACGTCTCACTTCGGCATGGTGAGGAGTGGGATCTCGTTGCTGACCTTCCCCTCATCCAGGGCGAGTTCGAGGGCACCGAACTCTCGGAGGCGGAGGTCGAGTGGATCAGCGCATGGGACGACTTCGTCCGGACGATGTGGACCGCCGTGCGTCGAGTCACAACCGGCGAGGAAAAGAAGCCCACACTCCCTGGGTTCCCGATCTGGGTGGACCGGTGGATCAAGGCTGAGCAACTTGAGCGGTGGGCGACGGGGACGGGACCGACGCCCTACAAGTGCCAGGTGGACCTCCCCGACCTATGGGAAGACGTGCCGACGTGGAAGCAGAACTTCCTGCTCAAGAACGCTCAGTTCTACACGCAGTACAAGGCGCACCTAGACAGGTGGCTCGCGCGCCACGATGTCGCCTCATTCCCGCCCTCGCGCCGGAAGCTCGAATGGCAGGCCCAGCAGACTGAGACCCTGTGGGACTGTGTCCTTCAGTTGCGTCCGTCAGGGATACGCGCCAAGCGTCCGACCCACCTGCCCGCGCTCGTGGCGATCACGCAGACCTCGATCATCGGAAAGTTCCGCCGTCGACTCTCAACGCGTGAGGCGGCTCGACTGCAGGGATTCCCTGACAACTTTGACTTCGGATCCCAGCCCGACGCAGCGACATACAAGCAACTTGGCAATGGTGTGAACATCGGAGCTGTCTGGAACATGCTTCGAGCGCACGCAGAACGTGATCGCTTGGTTCTGCAGACGACAGAGGTGGGTCGCACTCTGCTCAAAGCTATGGTCGAGGAAGCGCCGAGCAGTCCTGACGATCTTCTGGAAGTTGTGGTTGCTCAAGGGCAGAGCCGATTCGCTGCGGCAATGGTGCCGATCGCGGTCTAGCGTTCGACACCCGCCATGCTCGAGAGCCTTGCGGCGATCTCGGCGTCTCTACTCTGCACCGAGTGCTGATACCGCATTGCCGCCGCCGGGCTCGAGTGCCCGAGTCGGGCCTGCAACTCTGCGACCGTCGCGCCAGTTCGGGCGGCGAGGACCGCCGCCGTATGGCGAAGCGTGTGCACCTTGAGGTCGGGTCGGCCGATCGCCTCCGCCGCGCGCTTGAACGAGCGCCTCGTCGTCGACGGCACGCGCCACCCGCCTCGGTCGGCAGGGAACAGGAGTCCGTCGCGTCCGGGCTCGGCGTACGTGGCGACGTGCTTGCTCAGTGCTTTGACGACGTGAGGCGGTAGGTAGATCGTTCGGCTGCCGGCGAGGGTCTTGGGGGAGACGGTGACCGGTGGGGAGCCCGTAGGGTGCTGCACCTGCCGCGTCACGGAGAGCTGGCCGGTCTTGGGATCGAAGTCTCTGCGTCGCAACTCGAGTAACTCGCCGATGCGCAGACCGCCCCATGCGCCGACGAGGACGAACGCATTCAACGAAGGCTCGATGGTCTCGGCGAGACGTTCGACCTCGGAAGGCTCGAGTACGAGAATCTCGGATGCCCGTCTCGCCTGGCCAGCGCCTGGAACTC
The DNA here is from genome assembly GCA_052086865.1 of Cellulomonadaceae bacterium. Taxonomy (GTDB): domain Bacteria; phylum Actinomycetota; class Actinomycetes; order Actinomycetales; family Cellulomonadaceae; genus Flavimobilis. Next base: position 3,934 of record JBQGOU010000159.1, on the reverse strand, counting down.
GGCACGGGTTCGCTGGGACGAGATCCTCGCGGACTGCAGTGTTGAGGATCGCGCGCAGTACCTGATAGGAGTGCGCCGCCTGCGTCGGTCCAGTCTGTCGGCGAAGCGATGTCACCCAGCGGGTGACGGATGAGGGCGTGATCGCCTCAAGTTCCTGCGCGCCGAACGTCGGCAGGATGTACGTGTCGAGTGCGTGCCGGTAGATCCGCCTTGTGGTGTCCCGCAGGTCGCGGTTCTCGATCCACGCCTCGGCCCACGCGCCGAAGGTCAGCGGCCCGTCGTCGATGTCGGGATTGGGCGCTCGCCACGCTCCCGTGACGATGCTGCCACGTGTCAGCGCGAGCCACGCCTCGGCGTCGAGCCGCGTGTCGAAGGTGTCGGGTGCGGTGTGGCGGTTCGTGTCGGGGCCCGTGAAGGATGCCTGGTATCGCCCGGATGGCAGTTTGCGGATTGCACCCCAGCCTCGTCGTGAGCGACGTCGTTGCGTCATGACAGCCCTCTCGCCGTGCAGCCCGCGTGCGACTTACGTGCAATAGCGGAGTGCACATGTGTCGTTCTGGGTCCAACGGAGTCTCAGAATACAGCACGCCGTAGTTCCAGGCCAGAGAACAGATCGTGGCACACTCCCAGCACTCCTATAGGATGGGCGAGTCGTCGGTTCGAACCCGACAGGCGGCTCCACGCGTGACGTCCCCTGACCTGCGATGGCCGGTCGGGGGACGGGCGTCACCCACCCAGGGGGCGCAGCTCCGAGCGCTTCGCGCTCCGGGTGTCCCCGGAGGACTGCTTGCGGATGCGCCGCCTGGCCCAGGGGTAGACGTGCGCACGCAGCCACAGCGCATCCTCGCGCATCCGCTCCAGCCGAGCCGTCTCGTCGGGCGGGTCGAGCGGCACGTCCCAGTCCGGGTCGTCCGGGCGCTGACCGAGAGCCACCAGCGCCGCCTGCGCGGTGCGGCGGTGCGCCTCCGGCGTCAGGTGGATGCGGTCCTCGGTCCACATCCGCCAGTCGCGCAGGAAGCGCATGCCCCACAGGTCGAGCACATGGGCGCCGTGGCGCCTCGCAATCGACCAGACGTGGGAGTTGAGGGTGGCGACCCGGGCCCGGGTCACCTTGATCAGTGGGGTGTCCGCCGGGTCCATGCCCGTGCCGAGCAGCACGTCGGCACCGGTGGCGCGGATCCGGGCCACCGCGTCCTCGAGGTTGCGGGCCAGCTCGTCCGGGTCGGTGCCCGGGCGCAGCAGGTCGTTGCCGCCGCCGATGAGGCTGACCAGGTCCGGCTCCAGGGCGAGCGCTCGCGGGACCTGGTCGACGATGATCGGGCGCAGCAGCCGCCCGCGGATGGCGAGGTTCGCATAGCGCAGCTCGCCGCCGGCCCGGGCGTCCAGCGACTCGGCGAGCCGGTCGGCCCAGCCGCGGCAGCGGTCCTCGCCTGCCGGGTCCGGGTCCCACAGGCCCTCGGTGAAGGAGTCGCCGAGGGCGACGAAGCGTCGCCACGGCACCGTCGTCGTCTCGGGTCGGGGAGCATCGGCGTCGGATCCCGGACCGCCGGTGTGCAGGGAGTCAGTGGTCACCTGCCCATTGTGGACCGCATGCGGCGCGCGTGCCGTCAGGGCAGGCGCCAGTCGATCGGCGCGGCGCCCTGCGCCACGAGGGCGGCGTTGGTCCGGGAGAAGGGCCGGGAGCCGAAGAACCCGCGGCGGGCGGACAACGGGCTCGGGTGGGGGCTCGCCACCACTGGAGTGCGCCCGAGTGCGGGGGCCAGTCGTTGTGCGTCGTTGCCCCACAGCACTGCGACAAGGGGTCCGCCGCGCGCGACGAGGGCGGCGATCGCCGCGTCCGTGACCCGCTCCCAGCCGCGGCCCCGGTGGGATCCTGGGTGCCCGGGCGTCACGGAGAGCACGCGGTTGAGCAGCAGGACGCCCTGGTCCGCCCAGGGCGTGAGGTCGCCGCTGGTCGGAACCGGGACGCCCAGGTCGTTGTGCAGCTCGGCGAACACGTTGCGCAGTGATGCCGGCGGTCGAACCCCGGGGGCGACGGAGAACGCCAGGCCCGTCGCGTGTCCGGGCGTGGGATAGGGGTCCTGCCCGACGATCAGCACCCGGACGTCCGCGAGCGGCCGCTCGAACGCGCGCAGGACCTGTCCGGCCGCGGGCAGGAACTCGCGGCCCGCGGACTGCTCCTCGGCGAGGAAGCCCAGAGCCGCGTCGAGGGCCGGGCGAGCGGGCTCGAGCGCCCGCGTCCAGTCCGGGGACATGCGCGCCGCCAGGTCCGGGAACGGCGTCGGAGAGGTCATGGTCCCGCACCCTACCGACCCGGGCGGGGGCGGGCCACGGCGCGGAGCGTAGGCGGGTCACGGCCCGCCTGCGCCGCGCGGGACGTGAATGACACCCGTGTGGTTCGCGCGTACGATGGGCCTCGTCCAGCAGTCGAGGAGTCGGGATAGTCATGGGTGAGGTTCGCGCGATCCACGCCGTCCACAACGAGGCCGACCCTGCGCAGCCCGCCGCGGACGTCCAGGACCCGGCAGCTGCTGACGCCCCCGCGGCGCTGAGCGAGCGGGACCGGGAGATCCTCGCGTTCGAGCGGCAGTGGTGGAAGTATGCCGGCGCCAAGGAGCAGGCCGTGCGTGAGCTGTTCGACCTGTCGGCCACCCGTTACTACCAGGTGCTGAACGCGCTGATCGACACTCCGGAGGCGTTGGCGCAGGACCCGATGCTGGTGAAGCGGCTGCGCCGGATGCGTGCAAGCCGCCAACGTGCCAGGTCGGCGCGCCGCCTCGGGGTCGAAGCCTGAGCCTGCGCGCGCGGTAGCCTGTGCCCGTGAGCGACTACCCCTACCCGTCCGACGAGTTCGACCAGCCCCCGGCGGAGGGGCAGTCGGTGGGGATCCACCGGGCACCCCGCTCCACCTGGAGCAAGGTCTGGCCCTTCCTGGCTGTCGTCGTGGGCTTCGGCCTGCTCGCCCTGGCCATCGTGTGGTGGCTGGCCAGTCAGGGTGACGGGGGGTCGGACGAGTCGACCACCTCACCTCCTGCGGCCACCGCAACCGAGGAGACACCGGCCGAGGATCCCACCGAGGAGACTCCGGCGGAGGAGCCGACGGAAGAGACCCCCGCGGAGGAGCCCACCGAGGAACCGACGGACGAGACCCCGGCCGAGCTCGACCGCAGCGTGGCGATCCGGGTACTCAACGCGACCCAGACCGCGGGCCTTGCGGCGCAGGGCGTGGAGGCGCTGGTCGACGCGGGCTGGACGGATGCGACCGGCGACAACTACACGGGCACCCCGATTAACGCCTCGGTTGTGTGGTATCAGAGCGACGAGTACGCCGCCCAGGCTGAGCAGGTCGCCGCGGACCTCGGCATCGCCCGCGCCGAGCTGGTGCCGTCGCTGCGCGGACCGATCTCGGTGATCCTGACGGCGGACTTCGGCTAGGCCGTGCCGGCGCCTGCGCAGCAACGACGATGACGACACCCGACGTGGTCGTCGTCGGCTCGGGCCCTGGCGGCCGTGCGGCCGCCGTGACCTGTGCGCGCGCAGGCCTGTCCGTCCAGGTGCTCGAGGCGGAGGCCACCTGGGGCGGCGGGGTGCGGACCCGCGTGGACGACACGCACCCTGGGCTGCGCCACGACGTGTGCTCCGCGGTGCACCCGCTCGCGCTCGCCTCACCCTTCTTCCGCGCCTTCGACCTGCGTGCCCGCGGCGTGGACTTGCGCGCGCCGGAGATCTCCTTTGCGCACCCGGTCCAGGACGGGAACGCGCCGCGCGCGGGTCTGGCCTACCGGAGCCTCGACCGAACTCTTGAGGAGCTCGACGGCCCGGATGCGACGACGTGGCGCCGCAGCTTCGGCGCCCTGGCCCCTCATGCCGACGACGTCGTCCGGCTCGCGCTCGGAGACCGGCGCAACCTGCTGCTGCGCCCGGTCGCCGCCCG
>JBQGOU010000158.1:0-7788 GCA_052086865.1 Cellulomonadaceae bacterium | reverse complement strand
GAGTACTCGGTGTGGACGTGGAGATGGACGAAGTCCGAACCGGCCGAAGGCATGGGCGCCAGTCTAGGCGCCGCCACCGACGTCCGGTGCCCGCACCTGCTTGCGGGCATTGCGGTGCCAGATTCCGGCGTCCAGATACCGCGGTCCGTAGATCTCGTAGCCGGCTCGCCGGTAGAAGCCGAAGGCGTGCTCCTGCGCGCTGAGCTCGACCTGAACCGTGCCGTGCACGCCGAGCCGCCCCAGCGCCACCGTCTCACAGGCCGTCATCAGCGCCGTGCCGACGCCGGTTCCGCGAGCCGCGCGCACCACGGCCACGCGTCCGACGTGGGCCCGGCCCGGGTGTCCGGGCAGCACCCGTGCCGTTCCGACGACGTTTCCGGACCCGTCCCGGGCGATCAGGTGCACCGTGACGCCGTCGCGGTCGGCCGCGTCGATCTCCTCGGCCAACGGCACGTTCTGCTCGTCCACGAACACCGCCAGCCGCAGCGCAAGGCATGCCTCCAGGTCGGCGGCATCGCGCACCGGTGACACCACGACGTCGCTGATCACCGGTAGCCTGCGCCGATCACGTCCAGTGCATGCGCAAGATCGGCCGGGTACTCGCTCGTCACCTCGAGCCACTGGCCCGAGGTCGGGTGCGTGAAGCCCAGGCGCACGGCGTGCAGCCACTGGCGCTCGAGGCCGGTGCGCTCCGCAAGCCTCGGGTCCGCCCCGTAGGTGAGGTCCCCGACGAGCGGATGACGCAGCGCAGAGAAGTGCACCCGGATCTGGTGGGTGCGTCCCGTCTCGAGATGCACCTCGACGAGCGAGGCGGCGGGGAACATCTCGATCAGCTCGTAGTGCGTGACCGACGGCTTGCCCGAGGCGGTGACCGCGAACCTGTAGTCGGCACTCGGGTGGCGTCCGATCGGAGCGTCGATCGTGCCCGACGTCGGCTCCGGATGCCCCTGCACGAGCGCGTGGTAGACCTTCTCCACCGTGCGTTCCTTGAAGGCGCGCTTGAGGACGGTGTACGCGTGCTCGCTCTTGGCGACGACCATGAGCCCCGAGGTGCCGACGTCGAGACGGTGCACGATGCCCTGGCGCTCCTGGGCGCCCGATGTCGAGATCCGGTAGCCCACCGCGGCGAGCGCGCCGACCACCGTCGGGCCGGTCCAGCCCGGGGACGGGTGCGCCGCGACGCCGACGGGCTTGTCGACCACGACGACGTCGTCGTCCTCATAGGCGATGCGCATCCCGGGCACGGCCTGCGGCACCACGGCCTCGGCCGGTGCTGCCTCGGGCACCTCGACCTCAAGCCAGGCGTCCTCGACGAGCCGCTCAGACTTGCCGATCTCCCGGCCGTCGACCCGCACTCCGCCCGCGGCCGCGATCTCGGCCGCTCGCGTCCGTGACACCCCGAGCAGGCGGGCCAGGGCGGTGTCGACCCGTTCGCCGGCCAGCCCGGCCGGAACCGGCAGTGCGCGCTGCACCGTCAGCCTCTCTCGCCCGGCGCAGCGTCGCCGTCGGCAGGCGCAGCGTCGTCGTCGGCAGGCGCAGCGTCGTCGTCGGCAGGGACTCCCGTGATCGGGACCCCGCGCACCGACAGGATCCCGATGAGAACGGCCGCGGCCACAATCGCCACATCGGCGACGTTGCCGATGAAGAAGCCGGCATAGTTGATGAAGTCCACGACGTGCCCGGTAGCAAAGCCCGGCTCCCGCGCGAACCGGTCGATGAGGTTGCCGAGCGCCCCACCGAGGACCAGCCCGAAGGCGATCGCCCAGCCCGCCGACTCGATGCGCCGCGAGAAGCGCGCCACGGCGACGACGACGGCGACGGCGACGATCGTCAGCAGCCAGGTCACATTCGCTCCGAGCGACAGCGCCGCACCGGGGTTGTAGATGAGTTTCCAGCCCAGCAGCTCGCCCAGGAACCACTGCGTCGGCGCGCCGGGTTCGAGCCGTTGTTCGGCGACGTACTTGGTCAGCTGGTCGACCCCGATCACCACCACCGTGATCACCGCGATCGTCGCGGTGAGGTAGGCGGGGCGGGGCCGTCGAGCGGAGGGGCTCAGGGGCGCGGTTTCGTCAGACATCGAGGTGCAGTCTGCCACGGTTCGTGCAGGGGTACGGCGCCGCGCACCGGACCGGCCTGCGGGTGCACGGTGCCGGGTCATGTTTCAGCCACGCCTCAGCGACGCTCCTGGCGCTGCTTGCAGTCCACGCACATGTTGGCTCGCGGAAAAGCCTGCAACCTGGCCTTGCCGACAGGTCCGTGACAGCCCTCGCAGGTGCCGAAGGTTCCGGACGCGATGCGCTGCGTCGCGAGGACGGTCTGGTCGAGAAGGTCCCGGACGTTGTTGACCAGGGTCAGGGTGTGCTCCCGCTCGAGCGCGCTCGAGCCCGAGTCCGCCTGGTCGTCTCCGGCGCCGTCACCGAAGTTGCGCTGCAGTTCCTCGAGCTCGTCGTTCGCACCTGCCAGCTCGCGCTGGAGCCTCGTCGTCTCGGCCAGCAGCTCCTCGGCGAGCGACCGCACCTCCTTGGCGGTCCAGGGGTCCTCTCCGTCACGGACGAGGAAGTGCCTGGCGTCCCTGCCGATCCGCGGGAACCGCTCGGTCACCGTCGGTTGCGCTGCATCGTCCTGGATCGCCATCGGCCAGTCCTCTCTGCGTAGGTCTGCCGAGGGTCACCGGTGCCGGGCCTGCGCCCGGTCGGGTGGCGCTGAGATCAGATCTGCGGACCGTCGTTACGCGTCGGCAGCTGGCTGCCACGGCTCGTCAGGTCACCCAGGATGCTCTCGAGGTAGCCCTGCAGGCGAGTGCGGTAGTCACGCTCGAACACACGGAGCTCATCGATCTTGCGCTCGAGCAGCGCGCGCTCGGTCTCCAGCTGGTTCAGCGTCCGGCTCGACGTCTCCTGGGCCTCGCCGACGATACGCTCGGCCTCCGTCTTCGCCTCGGCCACGAGACGGTCGGCCTCCTCCTGACCGGCACGCACGTACTCGTCGTGGACCTTCTGGGCCAGCTGGAGCATTCCCGTGGCGGACTCCGGCTCGCTCGCGCGGGAGGCGGGGGCGGGGACGGCGGCGGGCGCCGGGACAGGCTGCTGGGCCGTCTCGGGCTCGGGCTCAGGGGCCGGCTCCGGCTCAGGGTCCGGCACGGATGCGGTCTCGACCTCGGCGGGGCTCTGCGCTGCGGGCGCGGCCTCGGATGCCGGCACGGCTGCGGGCCGCTCCCCCTCGCCACCGCTCAGCTCGGCGACGCGCTGCTCGGCGGAGACAAGCTTGGCCTTCAGCTCGTCGTTCTCCCCCTGCAGTGCGCGAAGGGTGTTGAGCACCTCATCCAGGAAATCGTCGACCTCGACGACGTCGTATCCCTCGCGGAACTTGGTCGCCGTAAACTTCTTGTTCAGGATGTCGTCTGCTGTGAGCAGTGCCATCGTGTCACCTCAAATGAGTTGCTCGGGCCTGAAGGACGGGGCGTCAACGACGACCACTCCTTCACGCTAGCGGATAACAGGACGAACGCTCACCAGCGCGCCGTCATTCATATCAGATCGAAGCCATTCCGTCAGTTCGACGATCGGCACATGAGCCGTCGCGGCATTCGGCCGCGCTGCCCTGGTCATGCCGTCGCAGACAGCCATCGCAGCACAGCCATCAGCACGTAGCAACCCAGCAGGAGCACCATGAATCCAAGGTCGAGGCGCACCCGTCCGAGCGACAACGGCGGAATCACCTTGCGCAGAACCCGCAGCGGCGGGTCCGTCAGGCCGTACACCGCCTCCGCAACGACGAGCCAGAACCCGGTGGGGCGCCAGTCCCGCGACATGATGCGGACGATGTCGAGCACGACCCGGCCGAACAGAACAAGCACGTACACCCAGACGACGACGTAGAGAACGCCCCACAGCACTGCCACCTGCGTGATCAGCTCTGGTTGTAGAAGCCCGGCCGTGATCCGGCCTCGGGCTGACCCTCACCCGTGACCTCGACACTTTCCGGCGAGAGCAGAAAGACCTTGTTCGTCACGCGCTCGATCGCCCCGTGCAGCCCGAAGATCAGTCCGGCGGAGAAGTCGACGAGCCGCTTGGCGTCGGAGTCGTCCATGTCCGAGAGGTTCATGATCACCGGGGTGCCCTCGCGGAACGCGTCCCCGATCAGGCGCGCGTCGTTGTAGGACCGCGGGTGCACCGTCGTGATGCGACGCAGGTCACCGCCGTGGGGCACGTGCACCGCCGCTGCATTGGTCGCGGCACGAATCGGGGTCACCTGCGCCTGGTGCTCACGCATCGGCGTCTCCTCGTCCTCCGGGTACTGCTCGACGTACTCGTCGGCGTACTCCTGGTCGTAGTTCTCTTCGCCTCGATCGTCCGCGAGGCCCAGGTACAGCATCGTCTTGCGCAGCGCTCCGGCCATCGCTCTCTCCTCATCGTCGCCAGCCTTCGAGTTCACGCTAACGGCACGCACCCGGCGAGCCCCGCAGCGACACGCGGAGGGACCTGCGCAAACACGGAGCCCTGGCGTGTACGCACACCGGTCACAGCGCCACGACGCCCGCGAACCTCCCGGTCGGCTGCCCGGTACGCCCCGCACGGCGGTAGGAGAAGAAGTCCTCGTCCTCGATCGTGCACCGCCCCACCGAGTGCACCTGGCCGATCTGCGCCTCGCGCAGCTGTCCGAGCACCCCGGCTGGCAGATCGAGCGAGGGGGTCCCCCAGCTCGTGCGCGCTGCCGTGCCCGGCACCTGGGCCGCCACCTCGTCCCGCAGCGGGGCGGGGACCTCGTAGCACGCCCCACAGGCCGCCGGACCGACGACGGCGGCGATGTTCCCGGGCCGCGCACCCGCCGCGACCATGGCGGCCACGGCGTTCGGCACGACGCCCGCGACAAGGCCACGGCGACCGGCGTGGACGACGGCGCCGACCCCGGCCGCGCCGTCCGCGAGGACGACAGGGACACAGTCCGCCACGAGAACGGCCACGGCCACGTCCCGCCGGGTGGTCACGAGGGCGTCGGCGGAGCCCACGGACGTGCCGGGCGGCGTCGGCGGGGCCAGCACCCGGACGACGTCGGCGCCGTGCACCTGGGTCGCGTACGCGATCCGACGGCCCACCTCCTGCTCGAGCAGGTCCCGGTTGGCCAGCACCCGCCGCGGCTCGTCGTCCGTGGCGAGGCCCAGGTTGAGCGCACGCCAGGGCCCGGTCGAGACGCCGCCGCGGACCGTGGTGAAGCCTGCCAGCACCCCGGGGCCGAGATCCGCCCCGACCAGGGGAACCGTCGCCACGGGCTGCCTACTTGAGGAAGTCCGGGATGTCGAGGTCCTCCACCTTGCGGCGCGGGGGCTCCTCGTCGAAGATCCGGGGCACCTCGAGCTGTCCCGTCGCCGTGACGGCGTCGGGGTCGGTGGACAGGAACGCAGGAACCTGCTCCGAAATCGGCGCAGGCTCCGGCCGGGCCTGCTGCTCGGGACGCGGAGCGGGCGCCGCCGGCGCGGGGGTGGACTCGACCGGGAGCACCGGTCGCGCCTGGGCGTGCACCCCGGTGACCGCGGGCGGCTCCACCGGCGCGGGCTGGGCGGCCGGCGCCCTGGCACCCTCGACCTGCCCGAGGCCGCGCCCGTCCTTGCGCACCTGCGGCGTACCGCCGTCGAAGCCGGCCGCGATGACGGTGACGCGGACCTCGTCGCCGAGGGAGTCGTCGATCACCGCACCGAAGATGATGTTGGCCTCCGGGTGGGCGGCCTCGTGCACCAGCCGCGCCGCCTCGTTGATCTCGAACAGCCCGAGGTCGGAGCCACCCTGAATGGACAGCAGCACCCCGTAGGCACCGTCGATGCTCGCCTCGAGCAGCGGCGAGGAGATCGCCAGCTCGGCCGCCTGGACCGCGCGATCGTCGCCGCGCGCGCTGCCGATGCCCATGAGAGCGCTGCCGGCACCCTGCATCACCGACTTCACGTCCGCGAAGTCGAGGTTGATCAGGCCCGGGGTGGTGATCAGGTCGGTGATCCCCTGGACACCGGAGAGCAGCACCTGGTCCGCCGAGTGGAACGCGTCGAGCGCGGAGACGTTGCGGTCCGACATGGACAGCAGGCGGTCGTTCGGGATGACGATGAGGGTGTCGACCTCGTTGCGCAGCGCGTCGATGCCGGACTCCGCCTGCACCGAGCGCCGGCGGCCCTCGAAGGTGAACGGGCGGGTCACGACACCCACGGTCAGCGCTCCGAGCGAGCGCGCGATGCGCGCGACCACGGGGGCGCCGCCGGTTCCGGTGCCACCGCCCTCACCGGCGGTGACGAAGACCATGTCCGCGCCGCGCAGCACGTCCTCGATCTCCTCGGAGTGGTCCTCAGCAGCCTTCTTGCCGACCTCCGGGTCAGCGCCGGCGCCGAGCCCGCGCGTGAGCTCCCGCCCGACGTCGAGCTTGACGTCCGCGTCGGACATCAGCAGCGCCTGCGCGTCCGTGTTGATGGCGACGAACTCGACGCCCTTGAGACCCACCTCGATCATGCGGTTGACGGCGTTGACGCCACCGCCGCCGATGCCGACCACCTTGATCACGGCCAGGTAGTTCTGCGGTGTTGCCACGGGAGTGCCTCTCATCGGGGAACCGGGAACCTTAACCCTCAAGATGAAGGTTATAGTTATGTCAAGTAGTGCTAGTGAGACGGTAGGTGCCGAGGTACACCTCGGCAACGACCGGAGGGCGCGTGTCGCGGAACGGTTCGGACGTGTCGGCCCGCAGCGCCGCGGAACGGCTCGAAACTCCCGCGCCGCTGCCCGGGCTAGCGGACGATCGGCGCCGTGGGCGCGGAGACATCGAACACCTGCGAGCCCGCAGTCTGCTCGGCACCCCGCAGGGCCTGGAAGACGCGGAGCTTGAGCTCGGCCTCCGAGGAGTCGCCCCAGAGCACCTCCGCCCCGTCGCGCAGCGTCATGCGCACGGCGTCGGGGCTGTCGGCGCTCACCTCCGCGACCTCTGCGCGCAGCTCGACGGGCAGAATGTTCAACAGCACGAGCGTCGACTCCAGCGTCCGGCGGCTGTGGTCGTCCAGCGGGATGGCGATGAGCGGCATCCCCTCGGGGGCGGAGTCGGCAACCCCGACCCGCACGCCCTCGTCGTCGAGCAGGACCACTCCCGATCCCTCCGGAACCGCAGCGACCGGCTCGCGCGACACGAGCTCGATCGCCAGTCCCGAGGGCCAGTCCCGCGTGATCGTCACGTCGCGCACCCCGGCGACGTCCAGCACCCGGTCGCGCAGGCCCACTGTGTCGATCCGCGGCAATGGCGTGCCGGCGAGCCCGTCGACCACTGCGGTGACCTGTGCGGGGTCGATCACCGTGCCCTCCCCCGCAATCGTCACCTCATTCGTGTCGAGGGCGAAGACCGGCGAGAAGAACACGGTCCAGGCGAACCCGAGAAGCACCACGACCACGCCGGCCACCGCAAGCATGCGGTGGCGCAGCCGACGGCGGCGGCATGCGTCCCGCTCGGCGAGCCGATCGGCAAGCCCACTCGAGACCGCAGCGACCGGTCCCGTGGCCACCGACCCGCTCGACGCCGCGGTACGCGCCGAGGTCTGGGTCCGTGCCGAGGTCTGGGTCCGCGCCGACGTCGCGCTGCGGGCCGACGCCGGGGTACGGCTGGCGCCCGCCCCGGTGGCGGCCGTGGCCACCGAGGACCCGGTGCGCACGGCGCTCTTCTCCGCGGCGCTGCTCGGCGGCGTTCCGGCGCCTGCGGCGGCGCCTGACGGCGTTCCGGTGCCCAGGGGACGCGAGGAGACCCGGCGTCCGGAGCTCGTGCTGGCGC
>JBQGOU010000157.1:0-7841 GCA_052086865.1 Cellulomonadaceae bacterium | reverse complement strand
CCCCGCACGGTGTCCTCGAAGACGAACGTCGACTGCGCGACGAAGGCCACGGCCACGGTCAGGTCCTGGACCTCGCGCAGGTCCGTGCCGTCGATCCGGATGGAGCCCGTGTCCGGGTCGGAGAGCCGGGCGAGCAATGAGACCAGCGTCGTCTTGCCCGCGCCGGTCGACCCGACCACGGCCACCGTGCTCCCGGCGGGGATGTCGAGGCTCACCCCGCGCAGCAGCTCGGCCGTGCTCCCCGCCGCCGGCACGCGCACCCCGACATTGCCCAGCTCCACCCGGGCGCCGCCGGCGGCGGGGGCGAGCGGGCGGGTGCCGGGGGGAAGGTCCCCGGTGGCGTCCAGCACAGCGGAGATCCGTTCGTGTCCGACCAGGGCACGCGGCAGCTCCCCGAGGACCCAGCCGAAGGCACGGACCGGCACGGCCATCATCGTCAGCAGATAGGCCGCGGAGACGATGTCTCCGGTGGCGACGTCCCCCGAGGCGGCCCGGACGGTGCCGACACCGAGCACCAGAAGGGTGCCCAGGGAGGGCAGCATGTCGATGACGGGATCGAAGGCGGCGCGCACGACCCCGACGCGCACGTTGGCACCGCGCAGCCGGTCGGCGCGCTGCGCGAAGCGCGCCTCCTCGCGGTCCTCGGTGCCCAACGACTTCACTGTGAGCGCCGCCTCGAAGCTCTCGTGCGCCGTGTCCGCGACCTCGGCTCGCAGCTGCTGGGCGCGCGTCGCGGCAGGCGACATGTACCGCTGGAAGACGAGGTTCGCCACAATGGCGAGCGGCAGGATCGTGAAGGCCGCGAGGGCGAGCGGCACGTCCACGGAGAACAGCGCCACGCCGGCGACGAGGATCATCACGACGACGCCGAGGGCGAAGGGCAGCGGGTTGAACACCCCGGTCGCCGCCTCGACGTCGGCGCTGGCGTTGGACAGCAGCTGGCCCGCGGGGTGCGAACGGTGCCAGGACATCGGCAGCTGCAGGAACCTGCGGGTGACGTGCACGCGGTGACGCGCCTGCAGCCCCGCGTAACCCATCCCCGCGAAGATGCGCCGCGCAGCGACCGAGAGGGCGAGTGCGAGCGCGACGCCGGCCAGGGCCGCGCCGGCGAGCCAGACCTCGGACACGGGGTGCTGGCCCGTGCCGCCCGTCTCGAGGACGGGCACCAGCACGCGGTCGGTGACGGCCCCCAGCGCTCGGCTCATGCCCACGGTGAGCGCACCGAACAGCCCAGACGCCACGATCGCCAGCGTGTAGAGCCGGGGCTCGGCGCGGATGCCTCGTGCCAGGAGACCGAGCGCGCGGCGGGTGCGCGAACCCGTCAAGGTCGACGGTCCGGCGTCGGACTGCACTGGCACGACAGAGCTCCTCAAGGACTGCAGCAGGGGATCTCTCGATCCTCTCACGGGCCCGGCGAGGGCATCGCAGAAGTGCCAGAATGGACCGATGGGTTGGGACGAGCACGAACGACGCGAGCTGGCCGAGCTGTTGCACGCGGCGGGCCCGGACGGTCCGACGCTGTGCGCGGGCTGGCGCACCCGCCACCTGGCGCTGCACGTGCTGCTGCGCGAGCGGCGCCCGTGGCAGCTGCTGGGCGGGTCGCACCGCTTCGACGCCGCGGCCGAGCGACTGCAGGACGAGTCGGCCTACGAGCGCGCCGTGGCGCGGTTCGCGCAGCGCCCGCCCGCCTGGAGCCCCGCCGCCTGGGCCGGGGAGCAGATGAACCTCGTCGAGTACTTCGTGCACGCCGAGGACGTCCGCCGCGCCTCGGACGACCCGGAGGCGCCGCTGTCCTCGCCGCGCGCCCTGGCACCGGTCGAGGCCGATCGGTTGTGGCGGGCGCTGCGCACCGCCAGCCGGCTGCTGTACCGCCGCTCCCCCGTCCGCCTGGTGTGCGTTCTGCCCGACGGCAGGCGGACGGTGGCCGGGCCGCGCGCGGACACCGCCGTGGTGCTGCGGGCGCCGGTGGGCGAGCTGGTGCTGCACGCGTACGGCCGGGGGGCTCGCGCGCTCGTCAGCGCGGAGGGCACGCCCCAGGCGGTGGCCCGGCTCGATGCCGTGTTCCCCCGGTTCAGCGCACCGGGATCCCCGCGCGGCGCATCTCGTCCTTAACCGCCCCGATGGTGAGCGTGCCGAAGTGGAAGACGCTGGCGGCCAGCACGGCGTCGGCCCCGGCCCTGGCCGCGTCGACGAAGTGCGCGGGCGTCCCGGCGCCGCCGCTGGCGATCAGCGGGACGCGCACCTGGGTGCGCACCTCGCCGAGCATCTCGAGGTCGAAGCCGGAGGTCGTCCCGTCGGCATCCATCGAGTTCAGCAGCACCTCCCCCGCGCCCAGCTCGGCGGCACGGCGGGCCCACCCGACCGCGTCGATTCCGGTGCCGCGGCGGCCGCCGTGGGTGGTGACCTCGTAACCCGACTCGGTCCGTGTCCCCGGCGGGCACCGGCGGGCGTCCACCGAGATCACGAGCACCTGCGAGCCGAAGCGGTCCGCGATCTCGGCGATCAGCTCGGGTCGCGCGATGGCTGCCGTGTTCACCCCGACCTTGTCGGCACCTGAGCGCAGCAGCGTGTCGACGTCCGCAGTGCTGCGCACCCCGCCGCCCACGGTGAGGGGGACGAAGACCTGCTCGGCGGTGCGGCGCACGACGTCGTAGGTCGTCTCGCGGTCCGCGCTGGACGCGGAGACGTCGAGGAAGGTGATCTCGTCGGCGCCCTCGGCGTCGTAGCGCCGGGCGAGCTCGACCGGATCGCCGGCATCGCGCAGGTTCTCGAAGTTCACTCCCTTGACGACGCGTCCGGCGTCCACGTCCAGGCACGGGATGACCCGCGTCGCCACTGCCATCTCGTCCTCCGTCTACTCGGCGCCCTCGTCCGCGCTCTCCTCCGGGCTCTCGGGCGCCGCCAGCGTACCCGCATACAGGATGTCGACGACGAAGACGATCGTCTCCTGCGCCCAGGGGGCGTCGGTTCCGGCGTAGGCGAGGTCGGGGGGCACCACCATGAGCACCTGGCTGCCGACGGTCTGCTCGATGAGCACCTCGTCCCAGGCCACGATCGGCGTCGAGTCACCCACAACGGTCGTGAAGGGGGTGCGGTCGGGCGCCCACGTGGTGTCGACCGACTCCCCCGCCCAGGTGACGGCCGTGTACTGCACCATCACCGTCTGGCCGGCACGCACCTGGCGGCCGGCGCCCCGGATGAGCGCCCCGAAACGCAAGTCGGTGGGAGCCTCCGCGTCGGGCACCGTCACCGTCGGGGTTCCGTCCTGCGCCAGTTCGACCGTCGGCATCCCCTCGATGGGGGCGACGTCGGTTCCGACGGCCCGGCCGGCCAACAGGTCGGCGACGGCAGCGACCGGAACGTCGTCGACCTCGTCCAGGACGAGAACACGGGCCCCGGCCCGGTGCCCCTCGAACGCGTTGAGGAAGGTTGTGCCCAGCTCTGCGGCGTCCGCACGGTACGCCTGGGGCAGCTGGCCGTACGTGTCGCGCAGCACGCTCGCGTCGGTGCCGTCCTCTGCGTACCAGTGCACCAGCAGCGCAGAGCCATCCAGCACCTCCGGGCCGTCACCCTCCCAGATCAGCTCCGACGTCGTCTCGGGCACGGTCAGCGGCGTGCGGTACTCCAGGCTCGGGCGCGCCCCGAACTCCCCGACGACGTCCACCTGCGTCGACGGCTCCGGTTCGGCCGACGGTTCGGAGCATGCGGCGAGGACCGCGGCGACGCACACCATGGCCGTCCACCGCATCTCGCGACGCCGGCGCACTCCGGGACGACGCTGCACCATGCCAAACCTCACATCGAGCTGATCAGGCGGTCGACGCGTTCGTCGACCGCGGCAAAGGGGTCCTTGCACAGCACGGTGCGCTGCGCCTGGTCGTTGATCTTCAGGTGCACCCAGTCGACCGTGTAGTCGCGACGCGCCTCCTGCGCGGCGCGGACGAAGTCTCCGCGCAGGCGCGCCCGGGTGGTCTGCGGTGGCACGACCGTGGACTCGAAGACCTCCGCGTCCGTCGTCAGCCGAGCCACCATGCCCCGTGCGGCGAGCAGGTTGTACAGCCCCTCGGTCCGCGACACGTCATGGTAGGCCAGGTCCAGCCGCGCCACCCGTGGATCGTCCAGATCCAGGCCGTGCTTAGCGCGGTACCGCTCGATCAGGCGGTACTTGATGGCCCAGTCCAGCTCCCGGTCCACCAGGGTGAGGTCCTGCTCCCGCAGCGCGCGCAGCCCCCGCTCCCACAGCTCCACGACCCGCAGGTCCGTGGGCGTGGCGGTGCCGCTGGAGTCCAGGAAGCGCAGCACGCGGTCCAGGTACTCCTCCTGCACGTCGAGCGCGGTCACGGTGCGACCCGTGATCAGCTGGACCGGCGCGCCGCCGGTCAGGTCGTGGCTCACGTCACGGATCGCCCGGACCGGGTTCTCCGGGCTCAGGTCCCGCAGACGTTCCCCGGCCTCGACCATGCGCAGGATCAGGTCGGTGGCACCGACCTTGAGCATCGCCGTGGTCTCCGACATGGAGGAGTCCCCGACGATGACGTGCAGGCGCCGGTACAGCTCGGCGTCGGCGTGCGGCTCGTCCCGGGTGTTGATGATGGGTCGCGAGCGCGTCGTCGCGCTGGAGACCGCCTCCCAGATGTGGTCCGCGCGCTGAGAGAAGCAGAACCGGGTGCCCTGGCCGATGGTGAGGACCTTGCCGGCCCCGGTGAGGACCTGCCGGGTGATCAGGAACGGGATGAGGGCGTCCGAGAGCCGGGCGAAGTCGCCCTTGCGGCGCACCAGGTAGTTCTCGTGGCAGCCGTAGGAGTTGCCCGAGGAGTCGGTGTTGTTCTTGAACAGGTGGATGCGGCCGTCGGCCCCCTCCTCGTCCAGCACCTGCTGCGCGGCGACCACCAGCCCTTCGAGGATCCGCTCCCCGCCCCGGTCGTAGGTCACCAGCCGGCGCACGCTGTCGCACTCGGCCGTCGCGTACTCGGGATGGGAGCCGACGTCGAGGTAGAGCCGCGACCCGTTGCGCAGGAAGACGTTGGACGACCGGCCCCAGGCGACGACCTTGCGGAACAGCAGGCGCGCCACCTCGTCGGCGGACAGGGCGCGGGTGCCGGTGGCGGCGAAGGTCACCCCGTACTCGGTCTCCAGCCCGAAGATCCTGCGTGCCGGCGTGGTGTTCACCCGGACCCCAGCAGCTCGTCCAGCGCGGCCCCCGTCACCCGTCGGAACGCGCGGCGAGGGCGCGTTCGGTCGAGCACCGCGACCTCGAGCTGGTCGTTCATCGGTTCACGCGGTGCGTCGTCCGTCTCGTGCGGGCTCGCCAGTACGGTGGCGGCCAGCCGCAGCACCGTGCCCAGGTCCTGCTCCGGTGCCCACTGCTGGGCCACCCGGCGCCCGATGTGCTCGGCCTGCCCGCCCATGACGACATACCCGGTCTCGTCCGCGACGGAGCCGTCGTAGGCCAGCCGGTAGATCTGGTCCTCGGCTGCGCTGCTCCCGACCTCGGCGACCACCAGCTCGACCTCGAGCGGCTTGGCCTCGGTGGTGAACACGGTGCCGAGGGTCTGCGCGTAGGCGTTGGCCAGCCCGCGGGCGCTGACGTCGGTGCGGTCGTAGGAGTAGCCACGCAGGTCCGCGTACCGCACGCCCGCCACACGCAGGTTCTCGAACTCGTTGTACTTGCCCACGGCCGCGAACGCCACGCGGTCGTAGATCTCCGAGACCTTGTGCAGGGTTCGCGAGGGGTTGTGCGCGACCAGCGCGATGCCCTGGTCGTAGCCGAGGACGACGACGGAACGGCCGCGGGCGATGCCCTTACGAGCGAAGTCCGCGCGGTCCTTCATCAGCTGTTCGGGTGCGACGTAGAACGGCATGCTCATCGGGTGCCCCCCGTCGTCTGGTCCTCGCGCTCGGCGAGCAGCCGGGCGACGACCGCCTCCAGCGTTGCGGCGGGAACCTGGTGGTACCCCTCGGCAGTGACCGTGGCGACGATGGGCCAGATCCGGCGGACCGCGTCGGGTCCGGCCGTGGCCGAGTCGTCGTCGGCGGCGTCGTAGAGCGCCTCGACGCCCACCCGTACCGCGTCCGGCGCCGTCAGTCCCGGATGCCAGCGCTTCTTGAGCGAGCCATGGGCGTAGGCGGCACCCGATCCGACGGCGTGGAAGCGTTGCTCCTCGTAGCGGCCGCCCGTGACGTCGAAGGAGAAGATCCGCCCGGCCCCGCGCGCCGTGTCGTAGCCCCCGAGCAGCGGGACGACGGCGAGCCCCTGCATGGCCAGGGCGAGGTTCGCCCGGATCATGGTGGCGAGCCGGTTGGCCTTGCCGTCCAGCGACAGCGCCGACCCCTCGATCTTCTCGTAGTGCTCGAGCTCGAGCTGGAACAGGCGCACCAGTTCCAGCGCCGTCCCGGCGGTTCCGGCGATGCCGATCGCCGCGAACTCGTCCGCGGCGAAGACCTTCTCCATCGTGTGGCTCGCGATGTGCGAGCCTGCGGTCGCGCGCCGGTCCCCGGCCAGGACCACGCCGTCGGCGCAGGCGAGGGCGACGATGGTCGTCCCGTGCGGCGCAAGGGGCGCCTCACCGGGTGAGGTCGGCCGGTTCTGTGGGAGCAGATGCGGTGCGTGGGCGGCGAGGAACTCGAGGAAGGAGGCCGAGCCGGGCTGCAGGAAGGCGTCGGGGAGCCGACCCGAGGAGTCGAGGCTCATCGGCGGCTCACTCGCCGCCCTTCTGGACGAAACCGCGGACGAAGGACTCGGCGTTGGTCTCGAGCACCTCGTCGATCTCCTCGAGCAACGCGTCGACCTCGTCGTCCTGGGGCCTCGCGGCGTGCACCTGACCGGCGTCGTCGTCCGGCTCACCGTCGTGCGGTCTGCGGACTCGTTCCTGACCTGACATGTCGACCTCCCCGCTGCGGACGTGCTCTGACGTCTATCTAACCTCATCGGGTCCCCCGGATGAGGCAACCGGCCCCAGCTCACGTGCCTGACGCGACTGCGGCGGCGAGATCCGCTTAGATCACGACATGGACACCTTCGATCCCAAGGATCGGTCACGATGGCTGGACCGCTCCTTGCTGCTCGACCCGAGCCGCTGCCCGGCGTGCGGCGAGCCGCTGCGCACTCCGGTGTGCGCGCACTGCGGAACAGATGTCCGAGGCCAGGGTGGGGCACAGCTGTGGGCCGCCTCCTGCCGGGTGGCGGACGCTCTCGCGCACCGTGATGCCGTGCTCGAAGGGATGCGAGCGTCCCGCCCGGTGCCAGCTGCCGCTCCTGCGTCTGCGGCGCAGGTCCCCGCGGCGCAGGTTCCCCCTGCGGCCCCCGCCGCGCATGTCCCCCGTGCCACCCCTACAACGCACGACGCCAGCGCGGCCCCCGCGACGCACGTCCCCGGGCTCGCTGCTCGTGGCGCGGCGCCCGGATGGCCATCCGGGCCTCCCGCACCCCCCACGCCGGCACCGGCAGCGCCGGCGCCTGCGCCTGCGCCGGCCCGATCAATGTCGGTGCAGAACCTGCTGCTCGGCCTGGGTGCGAGCCTGCTCGCCGGGGCCTGCGTGATCTTCCTCGTCTTCACCTGGGACCAGATGCCGCTCGAGGTGCGCGCGTTGGTCATCGGCGTGTCGACCGCCGTCGTGCTCCTCGCGGCCTGGTTCGCGGACCGGCGCGGGCTGCGCGCAACCGCGGAGGCGGTCGCCTCCCTGGGCGCTGTCATGGTGCTCCTGGACGCCTGGGCCCTGCGTGCCACAGGCCTGGTCACCGGCCCGGGCACGAGCGACTACCTCGCCCTGGCTGCGCTGGGGTCGGCCGCGGTGCTGGGCGCCTACGCGCGCGCGGTCCGGCTGACGAGCCCGCGCATCGT
>JBQGOU010000156.1:0-7854 GCA_052086865.1 Cellulomonadaceae bacterium | reverse complement strand
CTCGGCGTGCAGGCGGGCCACGACCTCGCGGGTGCGCGCGACCTGCTCGCGCACGTCGTCCGGGTAGGTGTCCAGGGTCATGGTCTCTCCTGCCTCTCGTGGGGGTTCTCTCATGCCTGGGCCTGTCGCGAACGCCTGGCGCTCACAGCGCCTGCGCCGCGGCGCGCTCGACGGCCAGCCCGGCCCGGTAGCGCTCGAGGAAAGCCACATAGCCAGCCACGTCGCCCGGGTCCGGGTCGACCACGCTCAGCTCCGCCTCCGCGAAGACGTGCTCGCGCAGGTAGGTGCCCAGGTCCAGCTCCGCGGCGTGGCCGAGGTAGGCGGCGAGCACCGCCGCCCCCCACGCACCGCCCTCGCCGGCGGCGCTGCCCACCGCGACGGGCGCGTCGATGGCCGCGGCGAGCAGCCGCTGTGCGACGCCCGCGGTGCGGAACAGTCCGCCGTGGGCGTACATGGCGTCGAGCGTGACGCCCTCGGCAGCGAGCACCTGCATGCCCAGGCTCAGCGTGGCGAAGACGCCGTGGACCTGGGCGCGCGCGAAGTTCGCCAGAGTGAACCGGCTGTCCGGGGTGCGCAGGACCAGCGGGGCTCCGGACTCGAGCCCGGTGATCGGCTCGCCGGAGAGGTAGTTGTAGGCGAGCAGCCCGCCCGCGTCGGGCTCGCCGTCGAGCGCCGCGGTCAGCAGGGCGCCGAACACCGCGTCGGACTCGGCCGGGGCACCGAGCGCCGCAGCGAACTGGCCCAGGACCTCGGCCCACGCCCCGAGCTCGCTCGCACCGTTGTTGCAGTGCACCATCGCGACCAGGTCGCCCGAGGGCGTCGTGACCAGATCGATCTCCTCGTGCACGCGCTCGAGCGGCTTCTCGAGCACGACCATCGCGAAGATCGAGGTGCCGACGCTGACGTTCGCGGTGCGCGGGGCGACCGAGCCGGTCGCGACCATGCCGGTTCCTGCATCCCCCTCGGGCGGGCACAGCGCCACGCCGGGCTGCAGCCCGCCGCTCGGGTCCAGCAACCGCGCGCCCGCGTCCGTGAGCGTGCCCGCCTCCTGACCGGCCACGAGCACCTCGGGAAGCAGCGAAGCCAGGTCCGTACCCGGCTCGCTTGCGGCGGCGAGCTCGTCGAACCGAGCGAGCATCCCGGCGTCGTAGTCGCGGGTGGCCGGGTCCACGGGGAACATCCCGGAGGCGTCGCCGATCCCGAGGACCCGGCGGCCGGACAGGCGCCAGTGCACATAGCCCGCCAGCGTCGTCAGGAACGCGACATGCGGCACGTGCGGCTCGTCGTCCAGGATCGCCTGGTACAGGTGCGCGACCGACCAGCGCAGCGGAATGTTGTGCCCGAAGAGCGCACTCAGCTCGGCAGCAGCCCGCCCCGTCGAGGTGTTGCGCCACGTACGGAAGGGCACGAGCAGGCCGCCGTCGGCGTCGAAAGCGAGATAGCCGTGCATCATCGCGGAGACCCCGAGCCCGGCATACGAGATCGGGCGCACCCCATACCGGGCCTCGACATCGGCAACCAACGCCGCATAGCTCTCGGCGAGCCCGGCCCACACCGCATCGAGCGAGTACGTCCACACCCCGTCGACGAGCTGGTTCTCCCAGGTGTGCCCGCCGCTGGCAAGCGGCGTGCCGTCGGGGCCGATCAGACACGCCTTGATACGCGTCGAACCCAGCTCGATGCCCAGGCACGCCCGGCCGGCAAGGATGTCGTCAGCCGAGTTCTTCAGCGGGTCCGTCGTCATCGACATGTTCCGTTCCTGGCTCCGGTGCACACCGTCGAGCCGCCGTGTGGAAAGCGTCCACCTCGAATGTGAACGCTCACATAGCATAGGTCACCGACGCTGGTCACGGCAACGACACCGTGCACTCCGGCCCCGCCGCAGCCCGCTGCCCGGCTAGGCTGCTGAGGACCAGGGCACCTCGAGATGCGCCGAACCTCACGGACAGACGGGCGGAAGCAGCGATGGAGCACACGAGCCGAGGCCCGGCCGAGCCGGCCGGCCGGCCCGCGCGCCCGCCCGGCATCACGGCCGTGGCCCAGCTCGCTGGGGTCTCGCACCAGACCGTCTCCCGCGTCATCAACGACTTCCCCGGTGTCCGCCCGCAAACCCGTGAGCGCGTGCTCGAGGCGATCACGACGCTGGGGTATCGGCGCAACAACGCCGCCCGCACCCTGGTGACCCAGCGATCCGGGCTGATCGGGGTGATTGCCGTCGGCTCGTTCCTCTTCGGGCCGACCAGCACGCTCGCCTCGATCGAGGAAGCCTCTCGGCAGAACGGCTACATGACCCTGCTCTCGACCCTGCGTGGCGCAGACGAGGAAGCGTTGCGCAGCGCGGTCGACGCCTGCCTGGACCGTGCCGTCGAGGCGATAGTCATCATCGCGTCGCGCGAGTCGCTCGTCCGACTGTCGGCATCCCTGCGTACCGGCGTCCCGGTGATCGTGGTCGGACCACGCCCCGCGGGAGCGGACGGGCTCCGCACCTTGTCGGTGGACCAGGAGCGCGGCGGACGTCTCGCCGTTCGCCATCTCGCGGAACTCGGTCATCGCGAGATCACCGTGCTGAGCGGACCTCTGGACTGGGTGGACGCACAGGACCGTCTGCGTGGTGCGCGCGCCGAGTGCGCCGATCGCGGCCTGCCCGTCACGGTCGTCGACGGTGACTGGACAGCCACGCGCGGGCACGAGGTGGGCCTCGCGCTGCTCCGGGATGCACTGCCGACGGCCGTCTTCGCAGCCAACGACCACATGGCGCTCGGGCTGCTCAGCGCCTTCAACTCCCACGGGACACGCGTGCCCGGCGACGTCTCGGTCGTCGGTTTCGACGACGTGGCGGGGTCGGACTACTTCAGTCCCGCACTGACGACGATCCGGCAGGACTTCACGACGCTCGGCCACCGGGTCCTCGCAGCCGTGCTCGTGCTGCTCGGGGGCGGGTCGCCCGATCTGACCCCCGTCGCGCCGGTCCTCGCCGCACGCGCGAGCACCGGCGCTCCGCGCAGCTGACGGCGAACGGGCACACGTGTCCCGTGCGCTCAGATCGTGTGCGTCCCCTGCTCGTTGCGCGAGCCGTCCATGACCGTCGTGCGGTCACCGTCGACCTGGTGCGCTCACCCTCCTGATGCCACCACCTGGCACAACGGTCCCCGCGACGGGTCTGCGAGACTGCGATGGTGGACCATCGGACCGGACGCCGCACGCTGCCCGCGCTGCTGTGTCTCGTGGTGCTCGCAGGATGCGGCTCGGCGACGGACCGCGACTCTCCTCCGGGCACGACCACGGTGACCGCGGCGACCTCGTCTCCCGCGCCGAGCCCGACCCTGGACCCCACGCCACCACTCCCCGCGATCGAGCGCGTCGCGTGGGCGGACGACCTCGAGGGAGGTCTGTCGCTGCAGGTCTTCCCCACCGAGCACGGCCGCTCCGCGACACCCGCCGTGATCGAGCAGGGCTGGGCGGAGGTGATCGCCTTAGTTCCCGAGGCAGACACCGTGACCATGGCGAGGCAGTTCCGCTGCCATGCGCTCGGCGCCCAGGACAAGCCCAGCTGGAACCTCGAGCCGTGGCGCCCCGACGCGTCCTTCGCGGATGTCGTGCTCGCCCGCTGCAACCCGGTGTGAGGAGCCCCACGCCCGGGAGCCGTCCTACGCTGCGGACGGCGCTCGGCTCCCGTGGCCGAGGAGGAGGACAATGACGTCCATGGTCAACTTCGCCTATGTCGTCGCCGGGTCCGAGGCCACCGGCGGCGCCGGAATCCAGACGGACCTCAAGACCTTCCAGCAGCTGGGCGTCTACGGGCTGGGCGCCCTGACGTGCATCGTCTCGTTCGACCCGAAGAACGACTGGGGGCACCGGTTCGTCCCGGTCGACCCGCAGGTGATCGCGGACCAGATCGAGGCCGCCACGACCTGCCACGACCTCGACGTCGTCAAGATCGGCATGCTCGGCACCCCCGCGACAATCGATGCGGTCGCCCTCGCCCTGAGCGCACAGCCCTGGCGCCATGTGGTGCTGGACCCGGTGCTGATCTGCAAGGGGCAGGAGCCGGGCGCGGCGCTGGACACCGACACCGCGCTGCGGTCCACGATCCTGCCTCTGGCCACCGTGATCACCCCCAACAATTTCGAGGCGCGTACCCTCTCAGGCCTGCCGAGCCTCGAGACGGTCGCCGACCTCGAGGAAGCGGCCCGCCGCATCCATGCGCTCGGCCCGCAGTACGTGGTCGTCAAGGGCGGCGTGGAGTTCCCCGGCCCGGACGCCGTGGACGTTCTGTTCGACGGCACGGACGTCAGCGTCTACGTCGAGCCGAAGATCGGTGACGCCCGCGTGAGCGGGGCCGGGTGCACCTTCGCTGCCGCCATCACCGCGGAGCTGGCCAAGGGTGCGAGCGTGCAGGGCGCGGTCGGCACCGCGAAGGACCTCGTCACCGCCGCCGTCCGCGCGCGTGTGGAGTCGAACGCCCCCTTCTCCTCGGTGTGGCAGGGCGCCTACCAGGGGTGATCCTCACCCGACCCGCGGCGCCGGTGTCCCCTTGGGCGCCGACGTCTCCTTGATGGGCTCGTCCCCGCTGGCACGACGCGCGCGGACGTAGGCCCTCGCCTCGTCCTGACGCTGCTCCTCGACCCCTGTCGCAATCGTCGCCCGCAGCAAGTCCGGGCCGTAGCCGAATGCGTCGACCAGGTTCTGCGCATGCGGCCGCAGTCGCGCCAGCAGCCGGTCGATGTAGCTCGACACCGCCCGGGCCCGCTGCGCCGTCAACCGGCCGTTGATGAGGTACCACGCGAGGTTCTGCTCGATGGTGTGCAGGCCGAACAGGTCCCGCACCCAGGTGAGCACCTGGTGCGTTCCCGGGTCGGTCAGCTCGTCGAGCGCCTTGGTGAAGGCCTCCCACCGCAGCAGATCCGCATGGGCCCTGGCGGTCTCGATGAGCGCATGCTGGTGCTTGTTGAACAGCTCGGCGGCCTCAGCCCGCGGCAGCTTGCTCGCAGTCCGCAGCGCACCGGCAACCTCGGCGACCATGGTCTGCACCCGGTCCGAGAGCAGCTCGCGCTGCGCCTCAGCACCGCGCAGACGCCCGACGGAACGCGCGGGCGAACCCTGGTCGGCGATGATCTGCACGGCTCGGGCCATCGGGGTGCGGTACAGCAGCGTGTCCGCCGCACGCTCGACCGCGAACCGGGCCATGCCGCCGACGTCGATGCCCTTGAGATCCTTCGCATAGTCACCGAGCAGACGTTTGCCGACAAGCTGCAGCAAAACGGTGTTGTCCCCCTCGAAGGTCACATATACGTCGAGGTCCGCCCGCAGCCCGGTCAACCGATTCTCTGTGAGGAATCCCGCGCCGCCGCACGCCTCGCGTGCGGTCTGCAGGGTCTCGAGCGCTCCCCAGGTCGACAGCGGCTTGAGCGCGGCGGCCATCGTCTCGAGGTCCTCACGGGACTCGGGGGTGTCGGTCTCCCCGGAGAACACGGCGTGGAACAGGTCGAGCAGCCGCTCGTGCGCGAAGCTCCCCGCATAGGCCCGGGCCACCAGCGGCAGGAGCCTGCGCTGGTGCTCGCGGTAGTCGAGCAGCACGGTCTCCTCGGCGTCCCCTCCGACGAACTGCCGCCGTTGGTTGCCATAGGTGACCGCAATCGCCAGCGCCATCTTCGAGGCGTTCAGCGCGGCGCCGTCGAGAGAGACCCTCCCCTGGACGAGGGAACCCAGCATCGTGAAGAAGCGTCGTCCGGGGCTCGCAATCGGGGAGGAGTACGTCCCGTCCGCGGCTACCTGCCCATAGCGCGCGAGCAGGTCCTCGCGCGGGACCCGGACCCCCGTGAAGTGCAGCCGTCCGTTGTCGATGCCGTTGAGCCCGCCCTTCAGACCGTCGTCGTCCCCACCGATGCCAGGCAGGAAGTCTCCGGCGGAGCCGTCCGCATTCACCTCGCGGATCGGGACGTAGAACGCATGCACCCCGTGCGTGACCCCGCGCGTCACCAGCTGGGCGAAGACCACCGCCGCCACGCCGTGCAGCGCCGCGTTGCCCAGATAGTCCTTCCACGCCCCCCGGAACGGGGTGTCGATGACGAACTCCTGCGTCTGCGGGTCGTAGGTGGCCGTGGTCGCGATGCTTGCGACGTCCGAGCCGTGGCCGGTCTCGGTCATCGCGAAAGCTCCGGGCACGCTCAGGTCCATTGCGCCGGGAAGCAGGCGTTCCTGCTGCTCGGGTGTGCCGAGATGGTTGATTGCCGCGCCGAACAGACCCCACTGCACGCCGGCCTTGATCTGCAGCGACGGATCGGCGGCCACCAGCTCCTCGAAGCCGGCGATGTTCCCGCCCGCATCGCCTTGGCCACCGAGCTGCTCGGGGAAGGCACGCAGCACATCGCCGTCGCGTACGAGCAGGCGCAGCTGCTCGAGCACGCGGGCGCGGTGCTCGTCCATGGACTGGCCGTCGATGCGCGCGAAGCGCGGGTCCGCGCACAGGGAGCGCGCCGCGCGGCGCAGGTCCGCCCAGCGTCCCAGCAGTCGTTCGCCCAACCAGGCGACGTCGACGTGCGGGTCGGACGTCTGGTCCGTGGTGGGTGTCGGTTCGGCGATCACTGTGGTGCTCATCGGGACTCCTTCGTCTCCGTCCGGGGCGGCGACCCGCCCGGATCCCCCTCGTACCGGTCAGGCTCTGGTGGTCGTGCTGGGCTCTCGTTGCTGCGCCGCGTGGTCCGCGCCCTCGTCCGCTGCGGGCGTCGCGACCGGTCCGGACCACAGCCAGGCTGTGATCTGTGCGGCGAGCTCGGCGCGCCCAGGGACGTCCGGCTCACCGCGGTGGGCGAGCCACCACTCCCCCGTCGCGGTCACGAAGCCGACGGTGCCGGCGGACCATGCGCCGACGGCGGCCGTGTCACCACCGGCGCCGGGACCCGCCGCCTGCCGGGCATAGGCCTCGGCAACCACCGCGACGACGGCGTGCAGGTAGGAGCTGAGCGGCGCCGACTGTGCCGCCTGCCCGGACTCCGGCCGGACGACCGAGGTCGCCAGGTCGGCGTTGCGGGTCACGAAGTAGTACACGTTCGGCGAGTGCTCGATCATGCCGAGATACGCGCCCACCATCGCCCCGAGCGCCTGCCTCGGTGAGCCTGCGGCCCGCGAGGCCTCGGCGAGCTCGTCCCGGATAGAGCCGACGACGGCTTCCCCCACGGCGTTCTGCAGTCCAACCTTGTCTGTGAAGTATCGGTACAGGATGGACTTCGAGGTGCCGAGCGCCGTCGCGATCTCGTCCATCGACAGGTCGGCACCCGCGCGGTGCACGGCCTTGCGTGCGGCGTACGTCAACTCGGCCCGGCGCTGGGCGCGGTGACCCTCCCACCGCGTCGATCTCCCGTCCGCCTGCTCGGCGGCAGGCTCTTCCGTCGTGTTCACGGCGGCCTCCGGCGCGGCCCCGGGTGTCGGGGCGACGGGTGCGGGTTCTGTGACCTGACTCACGAAACCAAGAGTATCAGGTACCCTAAGTTTCAGAAACACCCCCGGGGCTGCGGCCCCGACGGCACCAGACCTGGCAACGATGCGAGAGGGACCTCATGGCCACGACTTCACCGGACCGCAACGCCTACGTCCTGGGCGGCAACAGGATCCCGTTCGGCAAGGTCGGCGGCGCCTACGCCGACGTCACCAACCAGGACATGCTCACCGCGGCCCTGGACGGACTGGTGGCGCGGTTCGGCCTGCAGGGGGAGCGGCTCGGCGAGGTCGTCGCCGGGGCGGTGCTCAAGCACTCGGCCGACTTCAACCTCGTCCGCGAGTCCGTGCTCGGCACCGCCCTCGACCCGCACACCCCCGCATTCGACCTGCAGCAGGCGTGCGCCACGGGGCTCGAGG
>JBQGOU010000155.1:0-7862 GCA_052086865.1 Cellulomonadaceae bacterium | reverse complement strand
TCGGACGTCGCTGGCGTTCTGGCTGTGACCTGTCTCACGAAACCCAGAGTATCAGGTACTCGACGTTTCAGGAACGTCCCGGCGGCCGGTCGGCCCGGCCGGGACGGCAGACCTGGCAACGATGCGAGAGGGAGCTCATGGCCACATCATCAGCGGACCGCGACGCCTACGTCCTGGGAGGAAACCGGATCCCGTTCGGGAAGGTCGGCGGTGCCTACGCCCGGGTCGGCAACCAGGACATGCTCACCGCCGCACTCGACGGCCTCGTCGCACGCTTCGGGCTGCAGGGTGAACGACTCGGCGAGGTGGTCGCCGGGGCGGTGCTCAAGCACTCGGCCGACTTCAACCTGGTGCGCGAGTCCGTGCTCGGCACGGCGCTCGACCCGCACACCCCCGCCTTCGACCTCCAGCAGGCCTGCGCAACGGGCCTCGAGGCCGTGGTCACCGTCGCCAACAAGATCCGGCTCGGGCAAATCGCGTCCGGCATCGGCGGAGGCGTCGACTCGACGTCCGACGCGCCGATCGTCGTGTCCGGCCGGCTGCGCCGCGCGCTGCTGAAGGCGTCGCACGCCAAGACAGCCGGCGCACGGCTCGCCGCCTTCACCGCCCTGCGCCCGCGGGACCTCGCCCCGGTGGCGCCGCGGACCGACGAGCCCCGCACCGGACTGTCGATGGGCGAGCACCAGGCGATCACCACGGCACGCTGGGGTGTGACTCGCGAGGCGCAGGACGAGGTGGCGCTCGCAAGCCACCACCGGCTTGCCGAGGCCTACGACGCCGGGTTCTTCGACGACCTGGTCACCCCGTACCGCGGCCTCGTCCGCGACCAGATCCTGCGTCCGGACACCACGCTCGACAAGCTCGGGACGCTCCCGCCGGTGTTCGGTAAGGGCCTGGAGGTTCCGGCCACGATGACCGCAGGCAACTCGACGCCGTTGTCCGACGGCGCCTCAACCGTGTTGCTGGGGTCCCGCGACTGGGCGGAGGCGCGCCAGCTGCCGCTGCTGGCCCGGGTCGTCGACGCCCGCACCGCGGCGGTCGACTTCGTGCACGGCAAGGAAGGCCTCCTCATGGCACCGGTCTACGCCGTCGCCGACCTGCTCACCGCCCACAATCTCACCCTGGCCGACTTCGACTACGTCGAGATCCACGAGGCCTTTGCCTCGGTCGTGCTGACCACCCTTGCCGCATGGGCGGACGAGGACTTCTGCCGTGACCGCCTCGGCCTGCCCGGCGCCCTGGGCACCGTGGATCACGAACGCCTCAACGTGCACGGCTCCTCGCTCGCCGCGGGGCACCCGTTCGCCGCCACCGGCGGACGGATCGTCGCCACCGTTGCCACAACGCTCGCGCACCGGCAAGCCACGGATCCGCCGGCGGACCGACCTGCCCGCGCCCTGGTCTCGGTGTGCGCCGCCGGAGGCCTCGGGGTGGCCGCCATCCTCGAGTCGGTCCCCGAGCAGTCGATCCGCCCCGCCAGGACGGAGGTCCACTCATGAGCGACCGGTACCTCGACCTCGTCAGCTCCGGCCTTCCTGCCACGCTCGCGAAGAAGCTCGGCCTTCCCCGGCCAGCACGCCTGCGCCGCTACGTCGCAGGCGCCCCGCTGGTGCCCGGCCCCGTGCTCGTCCTCGGGCCCGACGTGGGCGAGTCGCACACGGACGCGGTGTCCGCAGCGCTGCTCGGATGGGACCTCGAGGTGCATCGCAACCCTGCGGACCCGGTGCGCTGGGGCGCCGTCGTCATGGTCGTCACGGAGGTCGACGACCCGGTGGGGCTGTCCGCACCGGTGCGCGACCTCGGCTCGGTGCTGCGCTCCCTGGCCCCCGGCGCACGGATCGTCACGGTCTCCCGGAGCCCCGAGGAGGAGTCCTCCCCCGCGGTCGCCGCCACCCGTGGCGCCGTCACCGGCCTCCTGCGCTCGGTAGCCAAGGAGCTGCGCGGCGGTGCGACCGCCAACGGCCTGCTGCTCGAGGCCGGGGTCGCTCCGGCCGGACGCGAGGTGCTCGGCCCGCTGCACTTCCTGCTGTCCGGCCGCTCGGCGTTCGTGGACGGTCAGCTCCTCACGATCACGCCCGCCGGTCCCGCCGCCAGCCCCGATCTGGCCGAGCCGCCCGCGGGCGCGGACCGGCCGCTGGAGGGACGGGTCGCCGTTGTCACCGGCGCGGCGCGCGGCATCGGCGCATCGATCGCCCGCGTGCTCGCACGCGACGGCGCACGCATCGTCGCCGTGGACGTCCCGGCGGCGGGCGAGTCGCTCAGCGCGGTGGCGAACGAGGTTCGCGGCACCGCGCTCCAGCTCGACATCACCGCACCGAACGCGGGCACGCGCATCCTCGAGCACGCGCGGGCCCGCCACGGCGGACTTGACACGATTGTGCACAACGCGGGCATCACGCGAGACAAGCTGCTCGCCAACATGACCGCGGACCGTTGGGACGCCGTGCTGGCCGTGAACCTCGAGGCGCAGCTGCGGATCAACGCGCAGCTCATCGAGGCAGGCTTCACCCGTGCCCCGCGCGTGGTGTCCCTCGCCTCCACCTCCGGTATCGCCGGGAACCGCGGGCAGACGAACTACGCGGCATCGAAGGCGGGGGTGATCGCCATGGTCCGCGCCACGGCTCCGCTGCTGGCGGCGGCCGGAGGGACCGCGAACGCCGTCGCCCCGGGGTTCATCGAGACCGAGATGACGGACCGGATCCCGTTCGTGACACGCGAGGTGGCGCGCCGGCTGAACTCACTGCAGCAGGCGGGGGCGCCAATCGACGTGGCAGAGGCGGTGGCCTTCCTGGCCTCCGACGCAGCGGCGGGTGTGAGCGGTCAGGTGCTGCGGGTGTGCGGGCAGAACATGGTGGGCGCATGAGCGCCGAGGCCCTGCCGGGACCGCGGCCGGGCATACGGATCGAGGATCTGGACTCGGTCCCGCACCTCGGCGGCCTGTACGCCCGGGGACTGCGCCGTTCGGTCGCGGCGCACCTGCCGAGCCGCTCGACACCCGTCGAGCTCCCGCGGGTCGCCTACCGGACGCGCGGGGTGCAGGCCGAAGCCGGGCACCTCACTGCGTACGAGCACCTGGTCGGCGAGCCCGCCGCGGACACTCTGCCCGCCGGCTTCGTCCACGTGCTCGCCTTTCCCGTCGCGACGGCGCTCATGGTGCGGACCGACTTTCCGCTGCCACTGCTCGGGATGGTGCACGTGGCCAACACGGTGTCCGTGTGCGCCCCGCTCAACCTCAGCGACGAGCTCGAGGTGACGGCCTGGGCGCAGCACCTGCGCCCGCACCGCCGCGGCACGCAGGTCGACCTGGTGACCGAGGTGAGCACCGCCGGGTCGCTGGCCTGGCAGGGCGTGTCCACCTACCTCGCCAGGCATCCGGTGTCGGCAGACGCAACCAGCGGAAGCGTGTCGACAGGCTCGACCGACGAGGCAGAGCCCACGGGCTCGACCGAGCGAGTCCCGGACCTGGTCTGGTCCCTGACGGCCGACGTCGGGCGGCGATACGCCGCGCTGTCCGGGGACCGCAACCCGATCCACACCTCCGCCCTCGGCGCGAAGGTCTTCGGGTTCCGGCGCGCCATCGCCCACGGCATGTACACCGCGGCTCGCGTGCTGGCCGACGTCGGGCCCCGGCGCGGCGATACCTACGACTGGACGGTCGAGTTCGCCAAGCCCGTGCTGCTGCCCGGTCGGGTCGCCGTCGGGATCACCGACCCGGACCGGACACGCGACTCCTTTGGCTACGAGGGCTGGAGCCCCGGCTCGCGCAGGACGCACTTTACGGGGACGGTCACGCCGCGCTGAGCGACCGCCCGCGCACGGCCGCTACCCCGCATCGGCCGCAGGGGCCTGCGCCACAGCCGGCTCCGACGGGGCTTCCTCGGCCGGTGGTTGCTCGGCCGCCCCCTCGCTCGGCGGGTCCGGCGGGGTTTCGGCGTCCGGCTCCACGGCCTCGGGCTCGGCGCCCTCAAGCGGGGTGAGCAACCGCAACGGCGGTTGCGGAGCCCGCGCGGCCACACCGGCGCGGGGCGCCCACACCGGCGCACCCACCGACTCGTCGTACTCCCAGTCCCCCTCGTTGGCCGCCCAGACAGCCATCGGGTAGGCGTTCCACACCTCACGTCCTGCGGCATCACGCGCTGGGGAGTACACGACGTTCGCCTCGCCGCTCTCGGACCACTGATCGCCTGTGCGGTCGAGTCGGACCGGGCGGCCCTGGTCGTCGACGATCTGCGCCGACGGGATGAGCTGACCGTCCGCACCGTAGACGAAGAGGTTCGCCACACTCGCACCGTCGAGGTAGACGCCGTCGGCCACGGGCTCGGGCTCCGTGTAGACGTAGACCTCGCGGCCCTGTTCGGCAGCGACCGCAGCGAAGGGCAGGAGCAGAGCGGCCGCCACGACGCTCACCGCCGTGCCGGTCCACGCGAGACCATCGCGCGGGCGCCACACACCCCGTCCGTACTGCACGCTCACCACGACCAGGGCCAGGAGCAGCAGCTGGGCGGGCAGCGACGGCGGCCAGACGCCGGAACCGGCCCAACCGAACACCGCGGCGGCCATGGCGAACACCATCCACCCACGCGTAACCCACCACAGCGGCCGCAACGCCACCAGAAAGGCGCGAACGGAGGACCAGCCGGGATGCGCGGCAATGCGTTCGTCGACGGCACGTGCCCGCTCGCGCAACCCGCCGAGGCCGGCGCGCAACCGATCGGACAGACCGCGCGGTGCGCGCGTCGCGGCCGCTGCGGGCAGCCCTGCGGCCGCCCTGAGCTCAGCCGCATAGTCCTGAGGCTCGCCGAACCGGGATGTCAGGTCGATGATCGACGTGGAGCCACCGATGTCCGGGCGCTCGAGGACAGTGGGTGCGGTCGGATGGGCCCCCGTGTCCTCGAGGGCCTCGACCAGGTCAGCCTCGAGCCCGTCCGTCAGGTCCTCGACCTGCTCGGGACCGAGATCGGCCAGGTGGACCCTGACCTGGTCCGCATACGCCGCCACATGGTCGACAAGAACTGATGTGGACATCACGCGACTCCCCTTTCGGTCAGGAGTGCGGTCATCGCACCCGAGAACTCGTGCCACTCCTTGCGCTGGACCTCGAGCATCGCCCTGCCCTGGCCGTTGATCCCGTAGTACTTACGGTGCGGCCCCTCGTCGGAAGGCACGACGTAGCTCGTCAGCGCCCCGCCCGAGTAGAGCCGGCGCAGCGTCCCGTACACGGAGGCGTCCCCGACGTCGTCCAGGCCGGCTCCCCGCAACCGGCGCACGACGTCGTAGCCGTACCCGTCCGCCTCCTCGAGCACCGCGAGCACCGCGGCGTCCAGCACTCCCTTGAGCAGCTGGGTGGTGTCCATACGCCCTCCCTGGTCGTCACAGTCGCCGCATCCGACCACTGCCTCGCGGCACACGGTACTACGGTTTACGCACTACCGGGTAGACCTTGGTACCGCGGTGTGTCGCTCGCGACGACGACGAGTCGTCGCCTACCCGCCCTCCTCGCCGCGCGCATGAGCGCCAGCCGCGAAGCGGGCAGCGAGAGCGCCCGGGGAGATCAGTCGCGCTCGCCGTCGATCCGGGCGATCCGGGCGAACAGGCGCTTCTTCACCCCGGGCCACTCGTCGGCGAGGATCGAGAAGTAGACGGTGTCGCTCCGCACGCCGTCGGAGGCGATCCGGTGCGAACGCAACGTGCCCTCGTAGGTCGCACCGAGCTTGCGGATCGCGGCGATCGACCGGACGTTGCGCACATCGGCACGCAGCGCCGCCCGCTGCATGCCCATCTGCTCAAAGGCGTGCTCGAGGAGCAGGAGCTTGGTGGCCGGGTTGGTCCGCCCACCCTGCCACTCGCGGCCGTAGAAGGTGCTGCCGATCTCCAGCCGACGCACAGCCAGATCGACGTCGTAGTAGGTGGTGACCCCGATGATCGCTCCGGTCGCGGCGTCGAGCACCGCGAAGGGCAGGCGACCGGGCTGGGCGAGGAAGCCCTCGATATATGCGGTCATGCCCTTCTCCCCTACGGGCAGCGGCACCGGCATCCCCGTCCACAGATCGGCGTCGACGAGGGTGGCGGCGGCCGCAGCGTGCTCAACAGCCAAGGGGACGAGACGAACGCCATAGCCGGCCAGCTCGAGGGTGTGCTCCATGCGCCTATCCTCCTCGCCTCCATCGCGGAATCCGCGCCCTGGCGCAGTGTGAGTCCCGCCACGCGCGGAATCCGCGCCCTGAGCGGTCTCTGACCGGCCCACGCTCGGATTCCGTGCTCGGGCTCAGGCCGGGCCGCAGCCGCCGGCCACGCTCGCGTTGGCCTCCGCAGCCGTGGCCACCAGGCCGGAGAGTCCGCTGACATCGGGCAACGGCCGGACATCGTCCTCGACGACCCAGCACCCGTCCACGACGCCGTAGGACGCGCCGGGACCGTCGGTGACGAAGGTCTCGAGCGCGTGCACCAGCCGGTCCACCTCGTTTGAGCCCGTCCCCACGCCCACACTTGCCCGGATCGCGCCACAGCCGAAGCCGAGACGAACCAGCAGCGGGTGGGCGCAGAACTTCCCGTCCCGCACGCCGATGCCGTGCTCCGCGGACAGGTAGGCGGCGACGAGCCCCGGGTCGTGCCCCTCAACCGCGAAGGTGACGACACCCACCGGGTGCACGGCGTCCTGCCACACGCGGGCGACGCGAACACCGGGGATGGACTCGAGTCCCGCCACGAGCCGGGCGCGGAGCGCGGCCTCGTGCGCGTCGACCTCGTCCGGGTCGAGCGCGCCCAGGGCCTCGCACGCCGCCGCGAGCGCGACCGCGCCGATGACGTTCGGCGAACCCGCCTCATGCCGCGCGGGAGCAGGGGCCCAGGTCACCTGGTCGATCGCGACGGACCGCACCGCACCGCCACCAGCGAGGTACGGCGTGCCCTGGTCGAGCCAGTCCCGCCGCCCCACGAGGGCGCCTGCGCCGTACGGCGCATAGGTCTTGTGTCCCGAGAAGGCGACGTAGTCGACGCCCGAACCGGTCAGGCTCACCCCGCGGTGCGGCACGAGCTGGGCGCCGTCGAGCACCACGCGCGCGCCGGCCGCGTGCGCGATCCGCACGACGTCGGCGATGGGAAGAGACTCGCCGGTGACGTTCGAGGCCCCGGTCACGGCCACGAGGGCGTAGGGGCGCGCCTCGAGCTCGACCGCGAGGGCGGCAAGCGTGCCGGCCACCGTGTCCGCACCGGGCAGGACGGTCGCACCTCCCGCCGAGCGCTGCCAGGGCAGCAGGTTCGCGTGGTGCTCCACGTCGAGCAGCAGGATCCGCCCACCGTGCGGGGCGTCGGTCGGCACGCATCCCGCCAGCAGGTTCAGGGAGTCGGTGGTGTTGCGCGTGATGATCGCGACGTCGTCCGCCCGTGCGCCGACGAAGTCCGCGACCGCATGGCGCGAGGCCTCGTAGAGCGCGGTCGAGACCTGGGACAGGTACCCCGCACCTCGGTGCACGCTCGCATACAGCGGCAGGGCCTCGGCGACACGGTCGGCAACCACCTGAAGGGCCGGGGCCGAGGCTGCGACGTCGAGGTTCGCGTACGGCACCACTCCGCCGCCCACGAGCGGCACGACCGTGGTGGCGCCGACCAGCGCAAGCAGGGGTCCGATGGCGCCGGCTTCCGCCGAACCGGAGGCGGGGCCCTGCGGCGTCACCGCGGCGGGAGGACAGGTGGTGGTGTCGATCGTCATGGCACACAGACCCTTCGAGGCATCGAAAGGGGTCGTCACACGCTTGCACGACCCCGCGCTTGCCGGCGATCGGTTGATGCCGGCCCGGTCCTCACCCGAGGCACCCCACCGCGGAGGAGGGTTGCCGGCCAGCAAGCCGGGGCTGAACGCTGGC
>JBQGOU010000154.1:0-7867 GCA_052086865.1 Cellulomonadaceae bacterium | reverse complement strand
GCCCGAGGGCATACGGCGGAGCACGTCCCGCGGCCCGGTCCGCGGGACGTGGCGCAGCAAGCGCCGGAGCACCGATAGGTTGAGCCCATGCGCGCCTCCCGCTACGACGACGACCTGCGTCTGGCCCACGTCATCGCCGACCAGGTCGACTCCCTGACGATGTCCCGGTTCAAGGCCCTGGACCTGGCTGTGGAGACCAAGCCGGACAACACCCCGGTCTCCGACGCCGACCGCGCCGCGGAGGAGCACATCCGCGCCCAGCTGGGCCGGGCCCGCGGACGTGACGCCATCGTGGGCGAGGAGTACGGCACCACCGGCAGCGGATCACGGCGGTGGGTGGTCGACCCGATCGACGGCACCAAGAACTTCGTGCGCGGCGTCCCGGTGTGGGCCACTCTCATCGCCCTGCTGGACGGTGACGAGCCCGTCGTGGGGCTCGTCAGCGCGCCGGCCCTGGGGCGGCGCTGGTGGGCCGCCCGCGGCACCGGGGCATGGACGGGCCGGTCGCTGGCCAAGGCGAGCCGGATCTCGGTCTCCGGGGTGCGCGAGCTCGCGGATGCCTCCTTCTCCTACTCGAGCCTGACCGGCTGGGACGATGCCGGGCGCCTGCCGGGGTTCATGGAGCTCGCCACGAGCGTGTGGCGCACCCGCGCCTTCGGGGACTTCTGGTCCTACATGCTGGTGGCGGAGGGCGCCGTGGACTTCGCGGCCGAGCCGGAGCTCGCGCTGCACGATATGGCGGCGCTTGTGCCGATCGTCGTGGAGGCCGGCGGGCGCTTCACCTCGCTCGACGGCACGGACGGGCCGTTCGGCGGCTCCGGGGTGGCGAGCAACGGTCACCTGCACGCATCGGTGCTGGCCGCCCTCGCCCCGAGTCGCTGAGCCGCCGCGCCCCGCGCGGGGCGCTGAACCGCGGCCCGGTTCAGACGGCGCTGTTCGGGCAGCCTTGTTCAGACGGCGCTGTTCGGTCAGGCGCCCGGAATGTCGGCAAGCTCGGTGACGTCGTACCAGAGCAGGTCGCGCTCCACGAGGCGCTCGGCGGCGGCATC
This sequence comes from Cellulomonadaceae bacterium, assembly GCA_052086865.1. Taxonomy (GTDB): domain Bacteria; phylum Actinomycetota; class Actinomycetes; order Actinomycetales; family Cellulomonadaceae; genus Flavimobilis. The sequence goes on along the minus strand of JBQGOU010000154.1, from coordinate 6,818 downwards.
GTCACCCGCAAGCGTCGCCGCCACGTCGGCCCCCGCCACGGGCTCGTCCACATGCGCACACACCACGACGGCGGCCGGCACCGGCGCGACGTCGACCGCGCTCGGGGTGAGCACCGCGGCGTCGCCGGCCTGGGCGACGACGGCGGCGTCGGGCACCTCGACGGTGAGCACGCCGCGCAGCCGCGGAGCCGTGTCGTCGGACGCGATGAGTGCGAGATCGTCGTCGGCGGCCGCGAGCAGGGCCGCGTACTCCAGACCCTCGCTGTCCTCGTCGGGCATCGCGGCCTCGAGCGCCGCGGTCACGGCGTGGGCGACGCCCCGGGGCAGGTCGAGCTGACCGAGGCCGTCCGGGCGGAGCGTGACGGCGGTGAGCCTGTCGAGGGTGATGGGCAGGTAGATGCGCATGGGCCCAGTCAACCACCCGCCGTCGGCGCGGGGACGTGCGCCACGACGCGCAGGGCCACGTCCGCGATGGCACGGCGGGCCGCGGCGTGCGGCGCGACCTCGGCGAGGGTGCGCCCCGCGAGGACCGCGGCGTCGAAGGAGGGTGCGTCGTAGGGCACCAGGACGTCGACGTCGACGCCGCCGTAGCGGGCAAGGGCCTGGCGCAGGGTCTGGGTCGGCTGGGGACCCACCACGCCGCGGCGCACCTTGGTGACGACGACGACCAGCTCGGCGCGCGGCGCCAAAGCGCCCTCACGTAGTTCCTCGAGCGACTGGACGAGGCGCTGGACCCCGACGGGATCGGCCGCTCCGACAACGACGATCGTGTCCGCGGCGCCCAGCACGCTGAGGGTGGCGGCGTTGCGCTGGGGGGCGCGGGTGTCATAGCTGAGCGCCTCGTCGCGTTCGACGCTTGCGGCGCAGTCGACGACGACGAGCTGGGCGATCTCCCGCGCGCGTTCCCACAGGGCGTCCAGCGACGGCCCCGGGGCCTCGGCCCAGCGGTCGGCGCGCCCGATTCCGCTGAGCACTCGCAGCCTGCGGTCGAGCAGCGGGGCGTGGGCGGCCAGGGTTGCAGCGTCCAGCCGGCCGCGGCCCGCCGCCCGGGCGCACACCGCAAGCCCCGCCGCCTCGTCGAGCAGCGCGAGCTGCTGTGCGAGGCCGGGGTGGTGGGTGTCGGCGTCGACGAGCAGCACGTCCGCCGCCGGGACGGACCCACCGGCGCCGGCGACGCCGAGGGCGAGCTCCGTGGCCAGGTTCACCGCAATGCTGGTGCGTCCGGGCGCGCCGCCGGCGCCCCACACCGCGACGAGGCTCCCCCTGCGGGCCGGCTCGCCGTCACCCTGTCCCGACGGCGGACGGAAGGACCTGTCGATGCTCGCGGGGGTGGCGCCGGCGCCAGGGCCCGCAGTGCCGCCGGCACCAGGGTCGGAGGCACCGCCGGACCCACCCGGACTGCCCGGGCGCGCGTCCGCAGCGTCGGTCTTCGCGTCGCTCTGGGCAGCGACCTCCCCGACGGCAGCGGCAATCGCCTCGGGAGTGGCGTGGGCGGGGACCACGCGTCGCACGCCGAGTGCTGTCATCCGCTCGGTGAGCCACGGCCGGGTGTCATCCGCCACCGCCAGGAGCCGGACCCCGGCGGCATCGAGCTCGGCTACGACAGGGCGGTCGAGCCCGGGCAGATCGGCCGCGACGAGGGCGACGGTGCCGAGCCCGGCCCGGGCGGCGGCCACCAGCTCCGCCACGTCACCGCAGCGCCGCACCACGCGCACCTCCCGCCCCGCGGACGCGAACTCCTGCGCAAAGCTCTCCTCAAGCGCTCCGGTGAGCGCGCACAGGACGTCGACCGGGGTGCTCACGGCCCGGACCCCGGCACCACGACGATCCGCACCGCACCCGGTGCGCCGAGCGCGCCGAGGACGTCGGCGAGGGAGTCCTGCGCCACCAGCACGTGCAGGGCGGCGCCGCCGACGCCGATCATCGCTCCGCTTCCCGTGCTGACCTCGTGCACGACCACGGAGGTGGCGAAACGGCGCGGTGCGCCCTCGTCCTCCGCCTCGGGCACATGCCACAGGTCGACCAGGGTGCCGGGCCCCACCTGCGCCGAGAGGTCCGCGCCCACGGGGACCGCGACGCTGCGCAGGTCGAGCTGGTCCAGGGTCCCGACGGCGGAGAGCGGCACCAGCTCCCCGGGCCCGACGACCCGGAGGGCGAAGGCGTCGTCGGGCAGGGGTTCCGAGGCGAGCAGATAGGTCTGGGGCAGGCGCTCGGCGCGCGCCTGCACCACCTCGAGGGCTTCGACGTCGATACGCTGCCCCGGGGTGATGGCGCCGCTGGCCGCGTACACGCCGACGGTGCGCGCCCCGGCGGTGACCGCCCACGTGCCCAGGGCGACGGAACCGGCCACCAGCAGCACCCCGACCACCAGGCGGGGGTCGCGCCACCGTGGTGGTCGCAGCCGCAGCGCCACAGGTTCGGGCAAGGGTGCCGTGGGAACGTTCATTCGTGCCGCCGATCGTCCGTGACCTGACTGCATGCGCCCACCACATCCTGCCGTGAAACGGTGGGTTCGCAACCGAGGCACCGGTCCTGTGGACGGCACCGCTCCCGCGGCGGGCCATGGCAGGATGAGGTCATGAGCCCGCGCTTCCTCACGCTCGCGGACGTCAGCGAGCAGCTGAACATCAAGGCCGACCAGGCCTATGCCCTGGTGCGCTCGGGTGAGCTTCCCGCGATCCAGATCGGGGCCAAGGGCCAGTGGCGGGTCGAGGCCGAGGAGCTCGAGAAGTACATCGAGCGCAAGTACGCCGAGACCCGGGCGCAGATTCTGCAGAATGTGCGGGACATCGAGGGCTGACCTGTGGACGCTCTCAACGCAGCTCGGCGACGCTGAGGAGCGCGGCGAACGGGACGACTGTGCCCCGCGGACGCTCGGAGCTTCGCTCCACGGCAAGGTCGGCGATCTCCAGATAGTCCCTGCCCACGCGGTCGATCCGGCCCACGAGCGCCGTGTGATCGACGCTGACCTGCACCGCGACGCGGTCTCGCGACAGCGCACGCAGCACGTGTCCGAGGGTCAGCCGCGCCGAGACGCGCGTGCGAGCCTCGACCACTCGCAGCCCGATGCCGTGCGCCCAGCTCACCGCGGACATGGGAACGAGCACCTGCCGGCCGTCCTGGTCCAGCAGGAACCAGGTGTCGGCCACCTCGCAGAGCACGCCGCGCTCGTCCGCCCCGTCCCGTAGCCGCACCTGGAGCGAGGCGCCCACCACCCCGCGCAACCGGTCGGCGAGGGTGACCGCCGCCACCTCGACCCGGGTGAGCTCGAGAACCCGTGCGTCCTGGTCGGCATGCTCCGCCGCCTCGAGCTGCGCCTCGAGGTCCGCAAACAGCGCCGCCCATCGCATGTCGGCCAGGCTACCGATCCCGTCCACAACCGGCGAGAGGGGTAGACAGCACACTCTGCGCACGCTTGGATCGGGTGATATCGCATCATTCCGTATCAGATCGCATCATCACTGTCCGATCGGATCGAGCGATCGATGAAGGGGCAGAGATGCGGACCAGACCAGCACGCGTCGCCGGTCTCCTGGCGCTGCCCGTGATCGCGGGCGCTGGGCTCGTCCTCACGGTCGCCGGCGCGGCGATCATCGACCGGATCCGCACGGACGTCCCGACGGCGGATCTGCTCGTGGCGCTCCTCGTCACGGCACTGGGCGCGGCAACGGCCCTCTGGTACGCGTTCTGGCTCGGGGCCGCACTGCTCTGCCAGGTGCTGAACGTCCTCGGAGAGCGTGCCACGCGCCTGGAGTCCGCGGTCCACCGGCACGGTCCGGCGCTTGCGCGGCGCGCCCTGGCAGGCTCGCTGGGGGCCGGCATCGCGCTCGGTTCGTTTGCCAGTGCTTACGCGAGCAGCAGTCCGGCGCCGACGACCGTGGCCATGGCCGCGGACCCGGAGTACGTCACGGAGCACACCGCAGAGCCCTCCGAGGGGCAGACCGGGTCCGAGGAGGCCCCGTTCCTGGGCTGGACCAGCGGCGGCGCGCTCCGCGCCGAGGACCGGCGGCCGAGCGACCCGGTGCCGGCGCCGGTCCCCGCGCGCGGGTCCACGCACGTCCCCGCGCCCGAACCAACGCCGACGCCCACGCCGGAGCCCGGGCCGGAGCCCGCGAGTAACCCCGCACCGGAGCCCGGGCCCCTGCCCATGCCAGGTCCCGTGCCCATGCCCGTTACACAGCCTGCGCCGGAGCCTGCACCACAGCCGCACGGCCCGCCGACGCAGCCGCGAGACCCGCCGTCATCGGTCACTGTTCGCCCCGGGGACAGTCTGTGGGCCGTGGCTGCACGGCATCTGCCGGCGCCGGCGAGCAACGCCCAGGTGGCTGCCGCCTGGCCGCGCTGGTATGCGCACAACGCCGCGACGATCGGCCCTGACCCGCATCTCATCCATCCCGGAACCGTGCTGCACGCACCTCCGGATCTGCAGGAGACCGACTGACCGAAACGGAGCACCCACCATGTCTGCACTCACCAATGCGCCCCCGCCGGTTCCGCCGCGACGCCTGCGGGTCCGCACCACCCCGCGCACGGAGCCCGAGGCGTTTGCCCTGCACGTGGTGCCGACCGGCGCCCAGGAACGGCCGCTGCGGTCCGTGCCACCGCCTGCGGCGCCGCCCGAGCCGCCCGGCGACCCGACCGCGATGTGTTGCTCCGTCGTCCAGGCCGTGGCCGAGTCGTTGCGCGGGATCCGGCCGCTCGCGCAGGTCAGCCGGTGGCTGGCTCCCGAGATCTACGAGGTGCTGGCGCGCCGGCGGGCCGTGACGCTCGCGGCCTCGACGCCGCCTACGACCCGGCCGGCACGGATCCGGCGCGCGAGGGTGCTGCGCCTGGCCCCCGACGTGGCGGAGGCCAGCATCGTGATCGACGACGTCACCCGGGTACGAGCCGCGGCGGTACGGCTCGAGCACCGTCGCGGAGCCTGGCGCGTCGTGGCGCTCGAGCTCGGCTGAGCGCCACGGCACCACCCGGGGCGCTCAGCGCACACGCCCGGAGCCGCGCGTCAGACCGGTCGGGTCAGCGCTTCTTCTTGGAGGCCTTCGCGGCGCGACGGCGCTCCTCGCGGTTGGACCCTGCCGAAGCCGCCGGTGCCGGCGCGCTCTTCTTGCCGGCACGGGTGACCTCGGTGCTGCCGTCCGCCGCATCCGACGGTGCGCTGTACTGCAGCGGCACAGCGCGCTGGGGGCCGTCCAGGCCCTTGGCGACGAGCTTGGGCAGCTGACGGGCGGCCGGGCGGTTGGCGGCGGCGACTGCCGGAGCCTCGCTGTCGGTTGCCCCGCTCCGATCCGCGCCGGCCTCCGCCGCGCCGCCCTCGCCCTCGCCCTCAGCCTCGGGCGAGGCGCCGTCGGCCGCGGGCTGCTCCACCTTGACCTCAAGGTTGAACAGGTACCCGACCGACTCCTCCTTGATGGCCTCGGTCATGGCCTGGAACAGCTGGAAGCCCTCGCGCTGGTACTCGATCAGGGGATCGCGCTGCGCCATGGCGCGCAGGCCGATGCCCTCCTTGAGGTAGTCCATCTCGTACAGGTGCTCGCGCCACTTGCGGTCGAGCACGGACAGCACGACCCGGCGCTCAAGCTGGCGCATGTTGTCCGAGCCGAGCTGCTCCTCGCGCGCCGCATAGGCCACGCGGGCGTCGGAGAGGATCTCCTCCAGCAGCATGTCGCGGGTCAGCGAGTCGATGCCACCGGCCTCGGCGACCACCTCGTCCACCTCGATCGAGATGGGGAACACGGTGCGGACCTCGGTCCACAGCGCGTCCAGGTCCCAGTCGTCCGGCGAACCGTGCATGGTGGCCGCATCGATCGACGTCGTCAGGACGTTCTCGATGAAGCCCTGGATCTGGTCGGCCATGTCCTCGCCCTCGAGAACCCGGCGACGCTCGGAGTAGATCACGGTGCGCTGGCGGGAGAGGACGTCGTCATACTTGAGCACGTTCTTGCGGATCTCGAAGTTGCGGGACTCCACCTGGCCCTGCGCGCTGGCGATGCCGCGCGTGACCATCTTCGACTCCAACGGCACGTCGTCGGGGAACCCGGCACGCGTCATCATCGACTCGGCGAGCGCCGAGTTGAACAGCCGCATCAGGTCGTCCTGCATCGACAGGTAGAAGCGCGACTCACCGGGGTCGCCCTGACGCCCGGAGCGGCCACGCAGCTGGTTGTCGATACGGCGCGACTCGTGCCGTTCGGTGCCCAGCACGTACAGCCCGCCCAGCTCCACGACCTCGAGGTGCTCGGCCTCGACGGCCTCGCGGGCGCTCTCCAGCGCCGCCGGCCACGCCGCCTCGTACTCCTCGGGCGACTCGGCAGGCTCGAGCCCGCGGTCGGCCAGCGCGGAGACGGCCATGAACTCGGCGTTGCCACCGAGCATGATGTCGGTGCCACGGCCGGCCATGTTGGTGGCCACGGTCACGGCGCCCTTGCGGCCCGCCAGCGCAACCACGCGCGCCTCACGCTCGTGCTGCTTGGCGTTGAGCACCTCGTGGGGCACGCCCTGCTTCTTCAGCTTGGCCGAGAGCAGCTCGGACTTCTCGACGCTCGTGGTGCCGACGAGCACCGGCTGACCGGCCGCGTGGCGGGCCACGATGTCGTCGACGACGGCATCGAACTTGCCGGCCTCGTTCTTGTACACCAGGTCGGGCTGGTCGACGCGGCGCATGGGCTTGTTGGTGGGGATCGGCACCACACCCAGGGAGTAGGTGCCCTGGAACTCAGCGGCCTCGGTGTCGGCCGTACCGGTCATGCCGGAGAGCTTGTCGTACAGGCGGAAGTAGTTCTGCAGGGTGATCGTGGCCAGCGTCTGGTTCTCGGCCTTGA
>JBQGOU010000153.1:0-7875 GCA_052086865.1 Cellulomonadaceae bacterium | reverse complement strand
GAGGCCCGGACGACAAGGTCCGAACCGCACCTGGCGGGCCCTTCACGCACAAGCCCGCCGCGAGGGTCTGTCAACATGGTGGCGTTCCTCGATGGGGGCACCGGCGCGTAGGCTGACCGCCGACGGCGGCCGGAGCCACCCCGCCGCCCTTCGACACCGGCGAGGACCCCGATGACCGTCACCCGCTCCATTGTCCTGTTCGCGTGTGCCGCACTGTTCGAGATCGGCGGCGCCTGGCTGGTGTGGCAGGGGGTGCGCGAGCATCGCGGCTGGCTCTGGATCGGCGCGGGGGTCATCGCCCTCGGGTTGTACGGCTTCTTCGCCACGCTGCAGCCCGACGCGAACTTCGGGCGCATCCTCGCGGCCTACGGCGGGGTGTTCGTCGCCGGATCACTGGTCTGGGGAATGCTGGTGGACGGATTCCGCCCCGATCGCTGGGACGTGGCCGGGGCGCTGATCTGCCTGGCCGGGGTGAGCCTGATCATGTATGCACCGCGGAGCTGAGCGGCCCGCTACTCGCGCTCGCGCAGCCGGCGTCGCTGGGCGTCCAGCGAGAGCAGCTCGGCGAACACGGCCTGGTACTCCTCCGGGCTGCGCTCAGCGTCGGTGCGCTGCAGCCTGCTGCGCACGTCCGCGATGCGCCGGGTGATCTGCATCTCGGCCAGGGCCCGCACCACGCCGCGCACATAGTCCTCGACGGCGCTCTCCCGGTCCTCGGGCAGCGGCGCAACGGCCAGCTCGTTGACCAGCCCGACGACGGGTGGGGACGCCTCGTCGACCACGCGCGCCACCCACTCCCCGGGAGCTCCGGCACCGACCTCACCCACCCCGCCTGCGGCACGGATCGCCTCGTGGACGGCCCGCCAAGCCGGGACGCTGAACGCGTCGGCGGCGAGCTCGTCGAAGTCGGCCGGCACATGCTGGGGATACTGCAGCACCACCTCGAGCACCTGCCGCTCGAGCCGCGCAACCGGATCCGCGCGGTCCGGACGGGCGAAGCCCTCGGGAGCATCGACATGCTCGGCCGCGGGCAGCGCGCCGGGGCGCGAGCCGCCGTCGGGCGCACCATGCCGCCCGGAGCGGCTGGCGGCCGCCACCGCCCGGCGGACCGACTCTCCGTCCATGCCGATCCAGCCGGCCAGCATCCGCGCATACTCCGGGCGCAACGCCGCGTCGCGGATCCCGGCGACCACGGGCGCCGCCGCGCGCAGCGCGCCGACGCGCCCCTCGGCGGTGTCGAGGTCGAACGTGCCCAGGGTGGTGCGGATGACGAACTCGAACAGCGGCTGACGGTCGGCCACCAGGGCGCGCACCGCCTCCGGACCCCGCGCCAGGCGCAGGTCGCACGGATCCATCCCGCCGGGCGAGACGGCCACGAAGGTCTGGGCGTAGAAGCGCTGATCCTCGCCGAACGCCCGCATGGCCGCCTTCTGTCCCGCGGCGTCGCCGTCGAACGTGAAGATGATCTCCCCGCCCGCACTCCCCCCCGTGGCCAGCTGCACACCCGACCCCGCCGCCGTGTCGCCCACGAGCCGGCGCACCACCCGCACGTGGTCCGTGCCGAACGCCGTACCGCAGGTGGCGATGGCCGTGGTGACCCCGGACAGGTGGGCGGCCATGACATCGGTGTACCCCTCGACGACCACCACCTGCTTACGCTTGGCGATGTCGCGTTTGGCGAGGTCGATGCCGTACAGCACCTGGGACTTCTTGTACAGAACGGTCTCTGGGGTGTTGAGGTACTTGGGGCCCTGGTCCTCGTCGTACAGCCGGCGTGCACCAAACCCGATGGTCTCCCCGGTCACGTCGCGGATCGGCCAGACCAGGCGGCCCCGGAACCGGTCGTACACCCCGCGGTTGCCCTGGCTCACCAGGCCGGCGCCGAGCAGCTCCTCCTGGGTGAAGCCGCGTCCGCGCAGATGGTTGAGCAGCGCATCCCACCCCGTGGGCGCGTAGCCCACACCGAAGTGCTCGGCCGCGGCCCGGTCGAAGCTGCGCTCGGCGAGGAACGCCCGCGCCGCCCCGGCGCCCGGGGTCAGCAGCTGTTCGGCGTAGAACTGCGCGGCGGTTCGGTTGGCCTCGAGCAGCCGCTGGCGCTTGCCCGGCTCCTCGCGCTGGCGCGGGCCGCCGCCCTCCTCGTAGCGCAGCTGCACCCCGCTGCGCTCAGCCAGGTACTCGACGGCCTCGGTGAAGCTCATCCCGTCGATCTTCTGCACGAAGGAGATGACGTCACCGCCCTCGCCGCATCCGAAACAGTGCCAGCGGCCCACCTGCGGGCGCACGTGGAAGGATGGGGTCCGCTCGTCGTGGAAGGGGCACAGGCCCTTGAGGGAGCCGACGCCGGCCGGCTTGAGGGTGACGTGGGTGCCCACGATCTCGTCGATGCGGGCCCGCTCGCGGACGGCGTCCACGTCCTCGCGTCTGATCAGCCCGGCCACGGGCCCGAGTCTATGCTCCCCCAGGTCGCAGGTGCTTGACTGGGGCGATGAGCGAGGTGCCGGCCACCGGACGGGTGGACGTGATCATGGGCCCGATGTTCGCGGGCAAGACGGATGAGCTGCTGCGCCGGGTGCGCCGCGCCGGCATCGCCGGCCGGCGGGTCGAGGTCGTCGGGCACGCCCTGGACACCCGTCGCGGCACCGGGTTGGTGAGCTCCCACTCCGGCGCAGCCATCGCGGCGTGCACCGCCCGCGACGCCGCGGAGCTCGAGCGGTTGGCCGACCCGGATGTGGAGCTGCTCGCCATCGACGAGGCCCAGTTCTTCGGGCCCGCCCTGACCGACGTCGTCCAGCGCCTCGCGGACCGCGGCACCCACGTCGTCCTCTCGGGGTTGTGCGTGACCTTCGACGGCGAACCGTTCGAACCTCTGGGGACGCTCGCCGCCCTCGCGGAGTCCGTCACCAAGCTCACCGCGGTATGCACCGTGTGCGGCGCGGACGCCCCGTTCCACACCCGCACGGGCCCGGCGGGCACCGACGCCGGTTCCGCCATCCCGGCCGCAGCGGACGCCGTGCCGCAGCACGTCGGGGGCACCGAGTCGTACCAGGCGCGCTGCCGGGCCCACTTCCCGGGCGCTGCGTGGCGCTCGGCAACCCGCTGAGCCGCTGAGCCTCAGCGCAGCGGGCGCACCAGGTGGGCGTGCCACTGGGCCGCGCTGACATCCGTGAGGGAGGCGACCTGGTCGACGACGACCCGCAGCCGGGCGTCGTCGTCCTCGGCCACGATACAGTCCCCCGCAAAGGGCGTCTCCAGGACCAGCGGGGCGCGCTCGAGCAGAACCTCGACGAGGTCCTTGATGATCTGGCGCTGGCGGACGTACAGCGGTTCGTGCTCACGCGGCGCCATGACGTAGGCGACGGCCACTCCCTTGAGCACGAGGATCTCCGCCAGCGTGTCCGCGGGCACCACCAGGCTCGCCGAGTAGCGGGTCAGCGGCCCCTCGCCATGCTCGAGCCGCGTGGCCCGGTGCGCGGCCTTGCAGAAGCGGCCGATGAGCTCGCTCGTGGTGTCCTTGAGGTCCGCGAGCGCCCGGCGCGAACCGTCGAAGGCGTGCACCCACAGGCCGGCATCGTCCAGGCGCCGCATGGCGGCGTCGAGCTCGCGAGCGTCGAACCGGTCGCCGTACCAGGTCTGCACGGCGTCGATGACCCGGGCGCGCTCGGCGTCCTGGCCCATCAGCCCCAGGTCGAAGCGCCCACCGACGATGGCGTCCTCGACGTCGTGCACCGAGTAGGAGATGTCGTCGGCCAGGTCCATGACCTGGGCCTCCACGCACTTCACCCCGGCCGGGGCGCCTGCGCGCAGCCAGTCGAAGACCGGACGGTCGTCCGGGTAGACCCCGAACTTGTGCGTCAGGCGGCCGTTGGGCCCCTGCCACAGGCCCCACGGATACTTCACGGACGCGTCGAGGCTCGCCCGGGTCAGGTTGAGCCCGACCGCTCGGCCGTCGGTCGTCACGACCTTGGGCTCGAGCCGGGTGAGCAGCCGCAGCGTCTGCGCATTGCCCTCGAAGCCGCCGATGCCCCGAGCGACCTCGGCGAGGGCCCGCTCGCCGTTGTGGCCGAACGGAGGGTGCCCGAGATCGTGGGCGAGGCAGGCGGTGTCCACGACGTCCGGGTCACAGCCCAGCTGCTTGCCGAGCTCGCGGCCCACCTGCGCCACCTCCAGGGTGTGGGTCAGCCGTGTCCGCACGAAGTCGTCCGTGGCGGGTCCCAGCACCTGGGTCTTCGCGCCGAGACGGCGCAACGCCGAGGAGTGCACGATCCGCGCCCGGTCCCGTTCGAACGCGGTGCGCGCCTTGCTCTTGGGCGGCTCGATCGCCCACCGCTCCTGGTCGGCCGCGGTGTATCCAGGCCGCTCGTCGATCTGCACCCCTCCAGCCTAGTCGGCCCGCCGTCGCGGCCCGCGGTGCGTCCACACCCGCCGCGGCAGGCTCGGCTCAGCCCTTGACCGACCCGGCGGTCAGACCCGAGACGATGTACTTCTGCAGGAACAGGAACAGCAGGATCACGGGGATCGAGCTGATGACGGCGCCGGCGGCGAACAGCCCCCAGTGGGCGGACAGCTGGTCCGAGACCCACTGGTAGAGCCCGACGGCGAGCGTCCAGTTCTCCTGGGACTGCAGGATGAGCTTGGCGAGCAGGAAGTCGGAGAAGGTGCCGATGAAGGACAGCAGCGCGACGACGGCGAGGATGGGCGAGACCAGGCGCAGGATGATCGTCCAGAAGATCTGCGCGTGGGTGGCACCGTCGATCTTGGCGGCCTCGTCCAGCTCGCGGGGCACGGTGTTGAAGAAGCCGTACATCAGGAACGTGTTCACCCCGAGCGCACCGCCCAGGTAGACCATGATCAACGCGAGGCGGGAGTTCAGGCCCAGGATGGGCACCACGTCGCCCAGCGAGATCAGCAGCAGGAACACCGCCACGAAGGCGAGCAGCTGGGGGAACATCTGGATCACGAGGAGGCTCATCAGCCCGACCCGGCGGCCGCTGAACCGGAACCGCGAGAAGGCATACGCGGCGGCAGCCCCCATGAGGACTGTCCCGATGGCGGTGACGGCTCCGATGACGAGGGTGTTAACCACCCAGGTCCAGAAGTAGGTCTCGCCCAGGGCTGCGTAGTTGCCGCCGGACAGCTCGCTGAACAGCGCGTTCGAGCCGGTCAGCGTGCCCGAGCTCGAGAACGAGGCGGACACGACGTAGACGATCGGGAAGGCCGCGTAGACGATCGCGACGACGCCGACAATGTAGCGCCAGCCGAGCTCCGACCACCATCGCCGGCGGCGTGCCGCGCGGCGGTCTGCGGGGACGAGGGGGGTGGTTGCCGTGACCATGTCAGTTGATCTCCTCGAGTGAGCGAGTCCTCTTGAAGCTGATCACCGACACGGTGGCGACGATCAGGAAGATGACGATGGACAGGGCGCTGGCGAGTCCGTAGTTCTTGGCTGCGGACCCGTCGAGGCCGGAGATCGAGTAGACCATCGTGATCAAGATGTCCGTCGCGCCGATCGGCACGGAGGCGTCCTGGAACCGCGGTCCTCCTTCCGTCAGCATCTCGATGATGTTGAAGTTGTTGAAGTTGAACGCGAAGGACGAGATGAGCAGCGGGGTGACGGCGATGAGCAGCAGCGGCATCGTGATCGACCGCCAGATCCGCAGTGGCCCTGCGCCGTCGATCTTCCCGGCCTCGATCACGTCACCGGGGATCGACTGCAGTGCCCCGGTGCAGATGAGGAACATGTACGGGAAGCCCACCCACAGCTGCACGCCGAGCACGGCGAGCTTGGCCAGCCAGGGATCACCGAGCCAGTTGATGCTCGCCCCGCCCAGCAAGACGTCGTTGATGAAGCCGAACCGGGTGTTGAGCATGCCGCGCCACAGCAGGAACGCCATGAACGCGGGGAACGCATAGGGCAGGATCAGCAGCGACCTCATCACCTTGCGGCCCTTGACCCGCTCGTCGTTGAGGACGATGGCGAGGAAGAGGCCGAGGAAGAACGTGATCACCACCGAGAGGATGGCGAACGCGAACGTCCACACCAGCACCTTCACGAAGGGGTCGGCGTACCGCGAGTCGCCGAAGGCCGTGCGGAAGTTGTCGAGGCCGATCACGGCGCGCCAGCCGACGGGCAGCATCGAACCGTCGTCGGCCTCGAAGTTGCCCGTGTCGTTGGCCGTGTAGACGACACCGGTCGTGGTGTCGGTCATCGTGTCGGCCTGCTCGTCGTACACCAGGCTCGAGCGGTACACGTACCCGTTGCGGGCGTCCTGGGTGCGGATCGACCCGTCATCGGCGTCGTCGGAGTACTGCACCCGCAGCGTGGTGATCGCGGCCTGCTCCGCGAGCACCTGCTGGCGGTCGAGCAGGTCGAAGCCGGGAACCTCGGTGATCTGGCCGTCGGACACCGTCGCATCGTCCACCGCCTCCATCGGCTGATCGACGGTGCCCGCCCGCACCGCGCCGTCGACGACGATTGCGAAGCCCAGGTCGTCACCGCTGCGCACGACGGCGAGCGGATAGGCCTGGGAGTCCTCCACCCGGCGCTCGTTCTGGATCAGCAGCGCGTCGACGGCGTGGGACTTGGTGGAGTTGTGCCCGTCGCCGTAGTTGGTGAAGGCGATGTAGCCGGTGTAGCCCACCGTGAAGATCTGGTAGACGAGCAGGAACGCCAGGCCAGGGAGCAGGTACTTCAGCGGCAGGGTGCGCTTGGCGAAGTAGACGTAGTTCGCCACGAGCAGCAGGACCACGGTCACGATGGCGATCACCGTCGAGCCCTGCGCAAAGGCGGTCATGACGATGTAGACGCCGATCGCGTCGATCACCGCCATGATGACCAGCTTGACCAGGAAGCCCGGCCGAAAGTCCCGTGCGTGCGAGAGCCCACTGCCTCGCGTGTTGTCCTCCACCAGCTCGTCGACGGCGAGCTCTTCGGGAGTCTCAGGGGCACTGCTCATCGTTCGTCCTTAGTCCGGCGGTGCACCGGCGCACCGCGAGCCGCGCCCGGTGTGCGGCGAAGGCGCCGCACACCGGGCTGAGTGAAGCGGATCAGGAGGCCGCCGAGATGGCGCCCTCGATGTCAGAGATCATCTTCTGCCAGCCCTGGACCGGGTCCAGTGAGCCGGAGACGATGCCCGCCTCGGTGTTGCCCCAGAAGGTCCACACCGACGCCATCTCGGGGATGGACGGCATGGGCACGGCATCCGCACCGACCTCACGGAATCCCGCCGCGATCGGGTCGTTCGCGACGACCTGGTCCGCGGCCTCGGTCAGGGCCGGGGTGCGGTCGCCCGCCTCGAACAGCGCCACCTGGGCGTCGACGGTCGCGATGTAGTTGGTGAGGAAGTCGTTCGCGACCAGCTGGTTCTCGCTGCGCTGGTTGACGTAGAACCCCTGCACGCCGGTAAACGGCTGCGCCGGCTGCCCGCCCGCAGAGGGCACGTGGTCGATCGAGAGGTTCAAACCCTCGAACTGCTCGAGCATCCATGGTCCGCCGATAATGAACGGCGAGTTCCCGTTCTTGAACTGCTCGACCACGATGTCGTACGTCGTGTCGACGTCGAGGTTCCCGGCAGCGCCCTGCTCGGCGAGCCACCTCGCGAAGTTCTCGCCGTTCTCCCCGCCCATGCCGAGCTCGTTGGAGTAGGAGCCGTCCTCGTTCTGCTCGAAGACCGGGGCGCCGAAGGAGATCTGCAGCGGGTAGTAGGTGTAGGGATCCCCGGACTCGCCGTCGCTCTGCAGCAGCACCGGGAAGTCGGTTCCCGCGGCCTGCCCTGCGGCGATCAGCTCGTCCCAGGTCGCCGGTGCCTCGGGAGCAAGGTCGGTGTTGCGGATCAACGCGATGTTCTCGATCGCGTAGGGCAGGCCGTAGACCTGGCC
>JBQGOU010000152.1:0-7919 GCA_052086865.1 Cellulomonadaceae bacterium | reverse complement strand
GGATGAGCTCGCGCTCGAACTGCGCGAAGGCGCCCATCATGTTCAGCTGGAACGCAGCCATCGCATCCGCATGCCCAGGCTCGAAGGTCAGCCGCTCCTTGAGGAACTCGACGCTCGCGCCCTTCCGGGGGCGTTGCTCGGTGTGCTCGGCGGGATCGCCGGTGATCTGCTGAACGATGTCGTTGAGGTCGATGACCGAACGGGCCAAGCGGTCCATGGAGGCGACGACGACATGGTCGCCGCGGCGGACGTGCCGGATGAGTGCCTGCAGCTGCGGACGGTCCGTCGCGCTCTTGCCGGACTGCTTCTCGGTGAAGGTTTGGTCGCACTCCCCCACTGCCTCGAGCTGCCGGGCGAGGTTCTGGCCGGCCGATGACACCCGGAGGTACGCGACGCGCTGCCCGGGGGCTCGATGTGCTTCTTTCATGTCTTAGACCCTAGCCGAGACATGTGCCAAAACGCGGGATTGGACCTAGTGGAACAGTGACGATGTCTCGGTGTTGACTGTCGCGTTTGGGTATACCCCAGGGCGACATCGTCCTGGTGCCGCTAGGACTGCGGAATCGCCGCATCCTCGAAGTAGGCGACCGGGTTGCGCGAAGGATGAGGCGTGGAGGTCTGCTCTCCTACCCGTTGGTGCCCTGACACGAGGTCTCCCTCGATGGCGCGACGCTTGCCGAACTTGCTGACACCGGTGATTCGCGCAACCGCTAGCACCTGGCCGCACGAGGAGATGACCTGGACCTCCTCCTCCGCAAGAACGCGTTCGGCGTCGAGACGCCAGACCCCTCGGCCCGCAAGCCACGCCGCGGCCTCTGACATCGCTTCATCCCCGCCGACTGTGCTGCGACCCAGGGGGTCACCAACGAGCGCGGGCCGACGGGCGCTGAGCCGGATCTGGATCATGTGCATCACCAAGCTTCCCCAAAACCATTCATGCTTAGGGCAAAGCTAGCACAGCCCCTAGGTAGATCGGTACCGCGTTCCCCAACGGTACCGATTGTTACGCAGGTTCTCGCCGGTCAGCGACCGCGACCGGGGTTGGCTCGTTGCCAGGCCTCGAGCCAGGCGGGGTCGACTCGGCGTCCTCGGCCACGCCGACTGCCGGCGAGCTGCGCGTGGTCGAGGATCCAGGCCCGGAGGTTCTTGCGGAGCTCGTCGTCGCGCCCGCGCCATTCGTCCACGGTGTAGGTGGTGGAGGTGTCTGCGCAGCTGACACGTACCGCGTACCGGGGCAGAGACGGGTCTCGGCGCCACGGGGTGTAGGTGAAGTCCCCTGCTCCGCGGATGGTGAGCCGGTATCCGATGAGGACTCCCCCGATGACCTGCTCCATCGACTCGCCGGCCTCGTAGGCGCGTTGGTCCTCGGTGGAGCGCTCGTTCATCGGCTCTCTCCGTCGCTTTCTGGACAGCCGGGTTTTGCTGTACGCCGATTTCGGGCTGTAGAGATCTCGAGGTACATGCCCTTCCCCTCGGTCGGTGTGAACCCGTACCTCGCGTACTGGCGGTGCAGCTTCTTCGTGCGGGCTTGGACCGTGACGACAGCGTCGGGCGGGAGTGCCATGAGGAGGTGATGGGCCAGGCGACTGGCGTTGACGCTGGTGCCAGGGATCTTGCCCAGGAAGCCGACCGTCCACCGCGGCCCCTTCGGTGCCTTGCGACGGTGTCTGCGCAGCTCCCTGCGGGTCTCTTTGTCGAGAGGCAGGGAGAGCAGGATCTCGATCGCGAGGGCTGCCCATACCAGCCAGACCGAGTAGACGAGGAGTATGACCGGGGCGCTGGCGATGACGAGGACAGTGGTGAGCACCGCGCTCAACACGATGATCAGGGCGACGGAGGTGAAGATCCAGCCCAGGAACTCCCGGGCGGTGTGCCGCGGCCCCATGATGACGGCGCCCACGCGGGCGTCATCCAGGTAGACCTGGCGGGCGATGCGAACACGGGCAGAGGTGCGAGCGCATGGAGTCGCGCGAGCGCCTGCGCGTGGATGTGTCCGCCGAGGTACGAAGTGGAGGCGAAGGCTCGCGAGAGAATCCATGCGGCGCGAGGGATGTCGCGCAACCGCGCCGGCCGCGGCGCAGGCAGCGTTGACACTAGCCGCGCTCCTTCAGTCTCTCCTCGAACTGACGGATGTCCTCGAGGTGAAGCGTGAGCTGGCGCGTGCGACGCTCCGCTGCGCGAAGGTTGTGCTCTGATTCCGTCAGGTTGTCCGCGACGCAGACGCGGAGAGCTCGCGTCGCTTTACGCAGGTCCGCCAACTCCGCTTCGTCGGAGGGGAGACCGTCCTTGTACTCCTTGAGGTGGCGGCCGAATGCGGCTGCCTGCTGGCGCAGACGCAGTTCCCCATCGCTGACACCGGGGACAAGGAGCGCATACCCCATGAGTCCCAGCACCAGGAGGATCGCGACGGCTGCGACGATGAGGGCTGCGAGGCCTTGCGGGGGTCCGGTCACGTAGGCACCGAACACGGCGCCTACAAAACCGGATCCGACTGTGGTGACAAGGGTCGTGAAGTACATGCGGACGGCAAGCGCTGTTGTACGAACCAGTTTCCCGAACGCTCTCATCGGCTTCCTTTGCTTGCAGTGAAGTCGGGGCAAGTTTCCCAGGAGCCACCTTGGGCCTCTTGGGCTTCATTGGTGGCGGCTTCATAGTCGTCCCAGCGGTCCGGGCGCGGGGCGCTGGCAGGTTTCCACGCGTAGGCGTAGCCGTCTGCGATGAGCTGCGCACCCACGTCGGTGCTGTCGTTGGGGGTCTCGACGTAGCGCAGGAGCCGGCCGTATCGGTCCTCGTCGTCAGAGCGGGAGTCTCCGATGAGCTCGACCTCGGTGCCCTTCGGGAGCAGCTTCTCGAGCTGCTTGGACGCTTCGTCTCCCCCGCACTGCGCCGACTGGCCTTGGTGTGCGACCTCGGGGGTGTTGATGCCGAGCACGCGAACCCGCTGCGGCTTTCCTCCCCCGCTCCCGGTGACGTCGATCGTGTCTCCGTCGATCACTCGGTCGGGACTGATGCGCGGGTAGGTGTGCCACGTGGATCCCCCAGGCCGGTTACAGAGACTCAGGTCACTGTACCGACGGGGCTTGATCCAGCGCGGTGCGCTGTCACAGTTCGGCAGGCGGGGCGTGCGGTCCATGGGGAAGCCTCCTCCGAAGAGACGGTGCCAGTTTGCTGGTTTGCCAGCACGTCAGCTTTGGGCGGTGAGGGGTTCAGTCGGTGGCGCTGATGCGAATCGGTTGCGGCCGCATGTTCCCCAAGCATGCTGGCATGCTGGGTTGTCAGCGTGCCGGGTTGTTGGCGAGCTTCTGGTTGATGGCGTCCTGGATCCATTCCTGGACGCTGACGTCCTCGGCGAGGGCGGCGGCCTTCACGTCCTTGTGCAGCGACTTCAGGAGGCGGATGGTCAGCTTGCTCATCTCGTCGGCTGCCAGCGAGGACGGGTCGATGAAGGCATCCTTGGCGCTTCCCGTCGAACGGGCGTTGGTCCGGGGGCGGGCGGCGAACCGGTCTGCGGGCTTGGTGGCCATGGTCAGAGCACCTCCAGGAGCTCGGTGGTGAGGTCGTCGAAGCGGAACTTGCTGGGGTCGGGGACGGTGCCGCGCAGTCGCCCGATGGAGACGCTGGCTGGGATGACGGTTTCGAACCGGCCGACCCCTCGCTCATCGAGGAGCGAGGCGAAGTCGGCGGCGTCGTTGGTGCGGCCATCGAAGCGGGACAGGAGCACATACGTGGGGACCTGGGAAGCGGTCACCTCGACGGTGCTCCAGGCGCGGTCGGTGTCCATGAAGCCTGGCGGCGTGGGGACGATGATGAGGTCGGCGACCTTCACGGCTGCGTCCACGACGCTGGGGTCGGTGGGGGGTGTGTCGATGACGGTGAAGTCGGCGGTCTGCTTGTAGCTGCGGAGGCTGGCGTGGTTGGCGGGGCGAACCTCGAACGGCAGGGGGGCGCCGTCCTCGTCAGCGATTCGCGCCCAGTCTGTGGCGGACCCCTGGGTGTCCATGTCGAGCACGGTCACGGTGTGCCCGAGATTGGCGAGCTGGGTCGAGATGAGGAGGGCGGCCGTGGTCTTGCCGACGCCCCCCTTGAGGTTCACGACGGCGACGGTCTTTCGCGGTGTCATCACTTCTCCCCTCGTCGCGAGAGCCAGAGCGGGAGTCCGCCTCCGGCGATGGCCGTCACCGGGGGTCTTGGATCGGTGGGGTGTCGAGTGTCCATGCCTGCAAGCTACTGGCGTGCCGGCGTGCCGGCAAGACGGCATGCCGTCACGCTGGGGTGTCGTCACGCTGGCGTGCTGGCGTGCCAGGTCGTCCTGTGTTCTGTCGTCGGGCGGCGAGGAGCGCGCTGCCGAGCAGGATCGCGAGGAGGAGGCCGGCTGTGGCGCAGAGGGTGAGGACGCCTTGTGATGCGCTGAGGAGGGTGGTGGCTGCGCTGGGGTCCCTCTCGTGAATGACGTAGTAGAGCGAGGCGATGCCGTTGTTCATGGCGTGGGCGAGGAAGAGGGGCCAGATGCGGGCGGTCGCGATGTAGAGCAGTGCGAGGGCGAGCGCCCAGATGAGGTGGCCGGGGATCGCGATCGCGCCGTAGTAGACGTGGAACGCGGTCCGAAGCAGGACGGCGGTGATGAGGATGGTCGGCCAGCGGTGGCCGGCGGCGCGCAGGGCGATCACGGGGATGGCGAGGACGATGATCTCTTCGACGGCGCCGCTGAGCATGCTGTCGTAGACGAGGAAGGCCGCGGCGTCAGGGCTGCTCGGGGGAGTCCAGGGGAAGGAGTTCTGGTCCGGCAGTCCGGGGACCGCTTCCAGTGCGGTGGTGATGACGCCCCGCATCTGGAAGATCAGCGTCGCGAGGAGGAAGGTGGCGACGCTGCCGCGCCAGCCTGCTGGCATGCCGGCACCGATGGTGGATGGAGGGGTGTCGGTGGTCTTGGCGAGGAGCTGCAGTATGGCGAGGCCTGCGAAGGTGAGGGCAAGGGCGGGAACGAGGCTGTTGAAGAGTGTCCACGCGTCCTGGGTGCCGACGGGGCCGGGTGCGGGGTAGAGCGCCAGGATGAGTGCGGCGATGGTGGCTGTGAGCCACGTGGTGCTGTAGAGCCCGCCGACGAGCGCTCATGCGGTGCTACGCGGGACAGCTCCCGGCGTGGTGAGTCGGACGGGTCGCCACAGAGCGCACAGCACTCGGATGCTTCGTCGGCGGCGTGCGAGGTGGGCGCGGTGTCTCCTCGCTTGGGTGGAGGTCATGCGACACCTTCCAGTGTGTGCTGGCGTGCTGGCCTGCTGGCGTTGGGTGGGGGTGGATCGAGGTCGTTGAGGCGCATTTCGTCGAGGAGGGCTCGGATCTCGCGGTCTGCTTCGAGGTCGTCGGCGTGGAGGGCGATGTGGTGGCGCTCGAGGTAGGCCCACCAGATGCGGCGGTGTTCGCGGTAGGCCGCGATCTTGGTGGCGCGGGCGTGGGTGACGCCGAAGCGTTCGGCGAGTCGCTCGAGCTCGCGGTCGTCGCTGGTGAGCCAGTAGCCCTCGTCGGCGTGGCCGTCGATGAGGTTCCAGCCGGTGAGGGTGGCGAGGGCGTCGGTGACGGCGGTGCGAGAGAGGCCGGTGCGGGCCTGGATGGTCGCGGGGGAGGAGCCATGGCCGTGCTCGATGGCTTCGTAGGTGAGGGCTGCGGGCGCGCCGAGGCGTTCAAAGACGGGACGGAGGGCGTGGGCCTTCCCGCGGATCCAGCGCACGGTCTCGGCTGTGGCTGCGTGGCGGTCGGGGATGCGGAGCTCGTAGGCGGCGGCGTCGCGGCCGTGGGCGCGCAGGGTGAGGGTGATCCAGGGGTCGTCCTGGGTGGAGAGCTCGCGGAGGAGTGTGGCGACGGTCTGGATGCTGAGCCCGGTGGCGAGGGAGAGACCGCGGATGCCGGTCGCGGTGAGGGTGGAGCCGATCTCGTGGGACTGCTTGGCGATTGCGCGGAGGAGGAGGCGGCGGGTCCAGCCGTGGGCACCGGGGAATTCTCGGGTCTCCACCTCGTGGAGCAGGCTGCGCCAGGTGCGGATCATGCCGTGGGTGTCACGGACGGAGGGCTCCCCCGTGTGAGAGATGGCGCTTGTGTCAGATGTATGGACGGAGTCCCCCTGCGCTTCGTTCTTGGCTCTGAACAGGGGCTCCATGCGGGTCCAGTCGCCGGCGAAGGAGCGCCAGGGGTGTGGGCGGTGGGCGTGGAGTGCCCAGAGGCCGGGCCAGCGTCCGTCGCTCATGCGCGCGGCGACGTCCTCGCGGCTAAGGCCGGTGGCCATGGCGGACCAGAGGACGGCCCAGCGGGCTTCTGAGGGGCTGTCGTAGCCGTAGGCCGCCCAGTCGCCCTCGAGGGCGAGGGAGAGGTACTTCTGGCCCATGACGCGGCCGGCGCCGGCTTCGTAGACGACGGGGGTGCTGTGGGGCTCGGCCGCGGCGGTCGCGGCGCGCTTGGCCTGCACGAGGCGGATCTCGTCGCGGAACGTGAGGCGGAGCCGGCGGACGGCGCGGGCAGGTGTGCGGAGTCCGTCAACGCGCTCGCGCAGGGAGCGTTCACTGATAGTGAGCTGGCGGTGGCCGCCGAGCTTGTGGACGCTGCCGGGGACGGTGATGCAGCCTCGGGCGATCGACTGGTGGGGGGAGGGGTCGAGCGTCGCCCAGCGCTGGGCCATCGCCTCGACGAGCTCACGCGCTTCGAGGAAGGCCAGCGGCTGCTCGAGAAGGACGTAGACGTGGGAGCCACCGTGAGCGTGGTCCGTGAGGAACCAGGCACCGGCCTGGTCGAGCATCGCCTCGGTCTGGAAGACGTCGTACGCGACGTCGGCGATCTGCTCGGTAGTGCGGTCCTTCGCATCGAAGTCGAGAGCGAGAACGTTGCACTGTCCGGCGTCGCTGTAGAGGCGGACAGCGGCCGGCTTGGACGGCAGATCAGTGGTGAGGGCTTGCTCGGTCCTCGCGGGGTAGCTGACGCGGTTCTCACGCTGGGGCTTACCCAGGCGCATGCGGGGCTGGCCAGCGATCACGGACGCGGTGAGCGACCAAGAGGCCTCGGGGGAGAGGGCCGTATAGGGGGGGGTAGACACGCCAGGCTCACCGTACTTGCCTACGGCGGCGCGCCCCCCGTACTCTGGGGGTACCAAGTAGAGATACCTCCTTTCATCTCACCTCGGGGATCACCAGCGCCAACTGGCCCCCAAGACTTCTTTCACCACCCCCGGACCTGCGCCAACAGGTTGCGGGGGTGAAGTCTTTATGCGGTCTTTCGATCTATCTCCAGGCTCTCTTGAGCTGCGCCTAGGCGCGCCTTCTCCAAGTCCAGACTGGCGATCCACGGCACGAGCTGGGCAGCGGTAAGGTCCGTCACTGACTCTCCAACCAGCTCCGCATACTCGTACAGCTTGTCGCGGCTGGTGGTCGGGATGCGGGTCTTGATATCCGCACGGTCGCCCTTGCTCGGACGACCTCCACTTCGCTTCTGTGCCATGCGGATCACGTTACACGGAGACCAACGTTCCTGGAACAGAACCAGGCGGCGTGTCGCGCCCTGCAAAGCAGGGAACGCCCTATACACATCCTTCCGGTCCACCCAGCAGGCAAGCCAGATCAGCTACGCCGGTCCGCTGCAGCCCTGCTGCCGAGTGGTGCTGCATGCTGGAGGTATCTGTCACGGAAGGGCGGTGTCCATGTTGGCATTCACGGGGTACACGACGGACCCGGAGACGGGGGAGCGGCTGCCTCCGATCGGCACGCTCTTGGATGTCCGGGGGCTCGATGCCCTGGTCGAGGGCGGCATCCTCGAGCAGACGAACTGGAGCGGTTACCCCCTGACGTATGTGGGGCCGGCGCAGGCAATCGCGGAGTGGCTCGAGTGCTAGCGGACATGCCAATCTCCCTGTAGGCGGACACGGACTTCCTTGCTGACGG
>JBQGOU010000151.1:0-7927 GCA_052086865.1 Cellulomonadaceae bacterium | reverse complement strand
CCGCGCCCGCGGGTGCCTCGAGCGCGAGCCGGGAGAGCTCGTCGTGGTCGACGCCGAGGATCTGGCGTGCGGCGTCCAGCACGCGCGCGCCGTTGAGGGTGCAGGCCAGCGGGAGGTATTCTCCGGTGGCGTCGGCGAAGCCGTTGACCATGCCGCTCGCATCCGCCGTCGGGGCAGCGGCCACGGCGCTGGCGACCCCGGAGGTGCCGATCGAGACCGCGACGTCCCCGGTGCTCATCCCCAGCCCGAGTGCAGCCGCGGCGTTGTCCCCGGCGCCGGGGCCGAGCAACGCCCCGCCGTCGACGTCGGCTCCGGCCACCGAGGGGTGGGCGGTGCCCGCGGCGTCGTGGGGGCCCAGGACGCGGGGGAGCGTCACGTCGCTGCGCCCGAGCGCGAGCTCAACGAGCTCGGGCAGGTACGCGCCCGCGCCGCCGTCGGCCGAGGCGTCGAAGTAGCCCGTTCCGGAGGCGTCGGAGCGGTCGGTGACCAGGGCGGACAGATCCGGGCCGAGCGGTGACTGGTCGCGCGGCCCGTAGCCGGCGATGCGCCAGGTCAGCCAGTCGTGTGGCAGGGCGACGGCCGCGACGCGTGCGGCGTTCTCGGGCTCGGCGTCGCGCAACCAGCGCAGCTTGGTGACCGTCAGGGAGGCGACGGGGACGGCCCCGGTCAACCGAGCCCAAGCCGCGGCGCCGGGGAGAACCAGAGCGTCGCCGAGCTCGCCGACCAGTGCGCTTGCGGCCGGGGCCGAGCGCGTGTCGTTCCACAGCAGTGCGGGACGGATCACGCGGCCATCCTCGTCGAGCGCCACCATGCCGTGCTGCTGGCCGCCAACGGCGAGCGCCGCGACGTCGCCCAGACCGCCGGCTGCGGCCGCGGCCTGCTCGAACGCCGTCCACCAGGCCGCCGGGTCCACCTCGGTGCCCGCCGGGTGCGGTGCGGCTCCCGACCGGATGAGGGCGCCCGTGCGCGCGTCCCGCACGACGATCTTGCAGGACTGGGTCGAGCTGTCGATGCCGGCGACGAGTGCGGGCGCGGTCATGGTTCTCCTCGGGTGAGCTGGGATCGAGAGCAATCCTGCCATCCGTGGCGAGGGCGCCGCGCCCACGGTCGGTGCGGGACAATGTCCGCATGAGCAGAACGCCGTCCCCGCGCGCGGTGACCTGCGGGCTGTCCACCCTGGACCTGCTCTACTACCTCGACCGGATCCCGCACGAGGACGAGAAGATCACGGCCGAGGACCTGGTGGTCGACGCCGGCGGGCCGGCGCTCAACGCCGCCGTCACCGCACGCCACCTCGGTGTGGCTGCGACGCATGTCTCGCCGATCGGCTCGAGCCCCACGGGCCTGGCGATCCACGCGTTCCTGCGCACCGCCGACGTCGGCGTCCTCGACACCCAGCCGGACCTGCTCGCGCCCGTGGTCTCGACGGTGCTCGTCTCGACCGTGACCGGCAGCCGCACGGTGGTGGCGATCAACGCCGCGGCGACGGCCCCGCAGACGCTGCGCGACCTGGGCGTGCTGGACGGCGCGACGGCGGTTCTGGTGGACGGCCATCACAT
This sequence comes from Cellulomonadaceae bacterium, assembly GCA_052086865.1. GTDB lineage: Bacteria > Actinomycetota > Actinomycetes > Actinomycetales > Cellulomonadaceae > Flavimobilis. The sequence goes on along the minus strand of JBQGOU010000151.1, from coordinate 6,368 downwards.
GCGGATGGCGATCGAGCTCGCGGCGGCCGCGCGCGAGCGCGGGATCCCCGTGCTCATGGACGCAGGCAGCTGGAAGGTGGGAACACGTGAGCTGCTCGCCCACGTGGACCTGTGCATCGTCTCCGCGGCCTTCACCCTGGACGGGGAGGCGGTCGATGATCTGACCGCGCTGTGCGCGCTCGGACCGCACTGGGTGGCGCGCACGCACGGCGGGGGCGCCGTCGAGCTTGTCTGTGCGGATGGCGGACGTGAGCTCGTTCCGGTTCCGCCGGTGCCCGTCGTGGACACCCTCGGTGCCGGGGACGTCTTCCACGGCGCGGCCCTCGCCCACGTGACCCGCCACGGCCTGGACGCGCAGACGGTGCCGGACGCCCTGCGCGCCGGCGTGGCTGCCGCCGGTGCCTCGGTGGGCCACCGAGGCGCCCACACCTGGGTGCGTCAACCGACGTGAGGCGGACCAGGAACGGTCACGAACGCGCCTTCGTGCTGGCCCTCACGCTGTGCCTGGCAGGCTGCGGCGCGCCCTCCGCGGCACCCGTCATCACGAGCGCGAGCGCGACCACGGTCTCGCCGAGTCCTGCGCCCGGAGCGTCACGGCAAGCGTCGGGCTCCGCAGCGCCGAGCGTCGAGCCGGAACCGACCCCCTCGCCCGGGGCGCTGCCGCTTGCGGGCCGGACGATCGTCGTCGACCCCGGGCACCAGCTGGGCAATCGCCACTTCCCGGCACAGGTGAACGCGCCGGTGGACGCCGGGATGGGGCGCACCAAGCCGTGCAACACCACAGGCACGGCGACGGACGGCGGGATTCCCGAGGCCACCGTCAACTGGGAGGTGGCGGTGGCCCTGCGGGCCGAGCTGGAGGCCCTGGGCGCCCAGGTCCTGATGACGCGCGAGGACAACTCGGACGCGCAGTGGGGCCCGTGCATCGACGTCCGGGGATCGTGGGGCAACGGTCAGGCGGACGCGCTGGTGTCCCTGCACGCCGACGGCGCGGACGCCCAGGCGCACGGGTTCCACCTGCTGGTCCCGGGAAGCGGGCAGGCCACGCACGATGCGTCGGTGCTCCTGGCGCAGGAGCTGCGCGGCGAGCTCGAGGCGGCGGGGCTCGTCCGGGCCACCTACGTCGCGGATGCGCTGCGCGCCTCGGACGACTACGGCACCCTCAACGCCTCGACCGTGCCCGCCGTCATCCTCGAGATGGGCAACATGCGCAACGCCGAGGATGCGTTGCGGCTGACGACCCCGGCCGACCAGGGCGAGATCGCCGCGGCCGTCTCCCGGGCACTGGTGGGCGTCCTCGCCGGCTGAGCGGGGGTGCCGGCGCGCGGTTCGACCCGCTGAACGCGTGCGGTATCGCGATCCTCGCTACCTTGTCCGCATGAGTGCGCCCCACGATCCTCCTCCTGGCCCTCCGCCGCCCCCCGGTCCGGTGCCCGCACCACCCGCCGCCGGACGCCGGCGCGGCGCCCTGGTGCCCGTGGCGATCGTCGCGGTGGGCCTGCTGGTGGGCGGGGCCGGTGTCCTCTGGGGCGCGACCGGTTCCGAGGAAGGGACGATCCAGGAGGCGCTTCCCGCCGAGAACCCGGCGGGAAGCCCGGAGGAGGCCGCCGAGGCCTATCTCACCGCCTGGGCCGGTGGCGACTGGATGCTGGCCACCGAGCGCTGCGCCACGACCTCCTTCGTCGAGGGTGTCGACCAGCTCGCCGTGCTGAACCGAGTGAAGGCCTGGACCCCGGCCGACTACCTGCCCGCGGACGAGCCGGCCTTCCGTGAGCTCAACCTGATCACGCGAACCGGCCGGTGCCTGTCCGATCTGAGGATGCTGACGCTCAACGCCGCAGCCCCGGAGATCGGCTCCGGTGTGACGGAGCCGATCGACGACATGGACGCGGCACGGGAGCTCGAGAGTCGCCTGGACCCGAGCCAGTTCGAGGGTCTGACGATCGAGCGCGTCGACATCGTGGCCTCGTCCGACGGCTCGGGCCGGTTCGCGGAGGTCTTCGCCGAGCAACTGCCCCTCTACGGCTCGAGTGCGTTTGTGGAGCTCGGGGCACTCATCAGCTGGGAGGGTGAGCTCTACACCACTGGGATGAACGCGGTGAAGTACGAGGAGGGTTGGCTCATCGTCGACGCATACGGCAGTGTTCGCGCCCTCTCGCAGGGAGCGTTCTCGCCGACGACGGAGCAGGCCTATCTCGACAGCCTGGAGGTGGGGCGCTCATGACGGCATCGACGAGGATCTGGGTCGCGGCGGGGCTCAGCGCCGTGCTCGGACTCGGCGGCGTGGCCTGGGGGGTGTCGCAGCGCACCGGGTCCGCGGGGTCGGGCGACTCCGCATCGGGGGTTCTGGTGGAGCGGGGCTTCGCCGAGCCGGAGGAGGCGTTCCGGTGGTACCTCACCGAGTTCCTCGCCGGCCGCCCGGAGTCCGGGGCGCAGGTCTGCGGGGCCATCACGGCGCCGCAGCATGCGGACAGCCTGGCCACGATCGCGCGGAACCGCATGGTCTCCCTCTACGACCCGCTGTTCGCGACGCAGTTCCCCGCGTACACGCCGTTCAACGTCGCGAGCATGCGCAGCACCTGCGCCCCGAGCCCCGTGGCGTATGGCGTGCTGCACGGGTGGGATAACGTCACCGTGACGCGGCCCGTGGCGGATGAGGCGGAGGCTCGCGAGCTGCTCGACTCGTTGTCTCCCGCCGTGTTCGACGGTGCGCAGATCATCGAGCTGGACGTGCTCGGTCAGATCACCGCCACGGCGAGCGACGCGCCCGACAGCAGCATGGCGGGCCGGACTGAGATGTACGGCGCCGAGGAGATCGCCGAGGTCGCGGCCCTGATCGACGTGGACGGCGAGACCTTCGCCACGTCGGCGCGGCTGGGGCGTTACGGCGAACGGTGGGTGATGCTCACACGGTATGCCGCGGCATTCGGGACCCCGATGGAGGGTTTCGAGGCGGCGACGAGCGTCGACTATGCGGACCGGGTCGCCGGAACCCAACGGTTGTACTCCGGGGAGTAGGGCTACGGTGTGACCGGCCGAGGGACGAGACGGGGAGATCTATGACGATCCTCATGCGCGCAACCACCGCTGCGCTGACTCGCCTCGGGCCCATCACCGGGCTCACGGCGGACACGATGGCCTCGGGCGAGACGCTGCGAGCAAGCCTGCATCCTGACCGACGTGATGCGCCCGCACCCTGGTGGTTCCGGCGCAGGCACCATGTGCGCTCCCAGCTGCGCCACGGAATCGCGGTGTTTGAGATCGTGCCGCGCTTCCGGCGGCGCCCGATCGAGCTCGTCTATCTGCACGGCGGTTCCTACGTGAACCCGCTGATGCTCGCCCACTGGCTGATCCTGGACGCACTCGTCGCACGCACGGGGGCGCGCGTGACCGTGCCGTGCTATCTGCTCGCGCCCGAGCACACCGCCGCCGAGTCGCTGCCTGCGGTCGCGGCCGTCGTCGACGAGCGCCGCGCCGCGGGGCTTCCCGTCCTGACGGTGGGGGACTCTGCTGGGGCAGGCATGGCATTGGCCGAGGCGATGCGCGTCCGGGACAGCGGCGGAGCGCCACTGGCAGGCGCCGTCCTCCTCTCGCCCTTCCTCGACGCGACGATGGCCTCGCCGCTCGCACGCGATCTCGAACGTCTCGACCCGATGCTGCGTCACGGCGGGCTGGTGGAGTCCGGCCTGTGGTGGGCGGGGGACTGGGGCCCGGACGACTGGCGGGTCAGCCCGCTGCGCGGCGAGCTTGCGGAGCTTCCGCCCGTGACGGTGCTGCAGGGCGGGCGGGATGTATTCCTGCCCGACGCGATCGAGCTGGTCCAGCGCGCGCGGGACGCAGGCGTCGACTGTTCGCTCGGCCTCGCCCCGGAGGGGTTCCACGTCTACGTCGGCGCACGGTGGACTCGCGAGGCGCGCGAGGGCTTCGACCTCGTGGCCAGACGCGTCCTCGAGGCCGCGTACTGAGCCGCTCTCACTCCTCGTCGACCAGACGCCACCAGGCGATGTCGAGGGTGGACTGGATGCCGATGTCCGGGCGGACAGGCTCGGCGGGTACGGCCACCGGGTCCTGCTGCGCCGCAAGCTGCACCACAAGGATCGACATGTGCTCGGACTCCGCGCCGGCCAGCTCTCCGGTCCACTGGAGGGGGGCGAAGGCCTGCGCCCCGGGATCGAGCGTCACGGGCGGCGGATCCGCCGCGAGTGCCGGGTCGTCGGCGCCGGCCTGCGGCTCCTGGGTGACCACGAGCAGGAAGCGCGTGCCCCACTCGCCCCGGGCGCCCAGGCCCGGGTACCCGCGCAGCGTGCAGGCCCGGTCCGAGACGTTCGTCGCGACGACCGCCGCGTAGCGGTGCCCGAGGGCGGCATCGGCCGGCCCGAGCGCGAGGACGAGGTCGGCCGGCAGGCACGACGACGTGTCCGCGGGGGCCGTGGCGGGCACGCGCAGGAGCGCGGTGAGCTCGGCCGCCCTCAGCTCGGCGTCCGGGACGGCGGGAGACTCCGGGGGTTCGTCCCAGCTGGGGCCGAGTTCACCCTCCGACGGGGCCGGAGCCGCCGTCGGAGGGGCCGGGGTGGTGGGAGTGGTGCACCCCATCAGGGCGAGCGCCACGGCACCGACCGCCGTGGCGCCCGCAGCCATGGCGCGCAGAGGCTTCATGCACTCACCGTACGCGGGCGCCTCGCGCGTTGACGTCAGCCGACGTCGACCGATGCCGCGAGGAGATCCTCCTCGCGCGAGGAGGCCCCAACCAGCACGGTGAAGGTGCCCGGTTCGACCACGCGCCGGCCGCGGGCGTCGACGATGGTGCAGTCCGACACCGGCACGCGCAGCTCCACGTCGACCGACTCACCGGGGGCCACCCAGGCGTGCGTGAACGTCTTGAGCTCCCGGTCGGCCCAGCTGGCGCTCGTGACCTCGTCGCGGATGTAGGCCTGCACGGTCTCGCGCGCGGGCCGATCGCCGGTGTTGGTCAGGGTGACGTGGGCGACGATGGTGTCGGCTGCGGTTAGCTCGGTGGCCTCGAGCACGAGGTTCGAGTAGGCCACCGTGGAGTAGGACAGACCCTCGCCGAAGACCCAGGCGGGACGCTGCGTGAGGTCGGCGTACCGGGTGCCGTGCTGACCCCGGATCTGGGTGTAGTACGTGGGCTGCTGGCCCGCGTGCCGCGCGAAGGAGATCGGCAGCCGGCCCACCGGTTCGATTTCGCCGAAGAGCAGCTCGGCCAGCGCCTGGCCGCCCTGCATACCCGGGTTCGCGGCCCACACCACGGCCGCCGCCTGTGCGGCGGAGGCGGGCAGCACGAGCGGCTTCGAGGCGAGCAGGACGATGACGACCGGCGTACCCGTGGCCACCAGGGCGTCGATCAACGCGTTCTGGCCGCCCAGCAGCTCCAGGGTCGCCGTCGAGCGGCCCTCGCCGACCAGAGCGATCATGTCGCCCACGACGGCCACGACCACGTCGCTTGCCGCTGCGGCGGCGACGGCCTCGTCGAGCTGGGCCTGGTCGACGGGCGCGGACACGACGTAGGGCGGACGCGGCTGCCCGTCGGGGAAGGTCTCACCCTCCGGGTCGGGGGCAAGCTCGACGATCTCCGCGCCGCGGGCGTGCACGACCTGCCCACCGAGCCGGCCGACGACCTCCCGGATACCGTCCAGCGGCGTGGTGGACATCTCGCGAGGCTGCCCGCCTGGCAGCACCGCCTGCCCCGAGGCGCCCGCCCAGTCGCCCAACAGGCAGTCGACGTCGTCCGCCACGGGCCCGACGACGGCCACCGTCAGCGGGGCCGCGAGGGGAAGGGTGCCGTCGTTCTCGAGCAGCACCAGGGACTCGCGGGCCACCTCGAGGTTCAGGGCCTGGTGCGAGCCGACGACCTGGGTGATGAGCTCGGCGGACGGCAGGCGGGGGTTCTCGAACAGACCGAGCTCGAACTTCAGGGTCAGGATGCGCGCGACGGCCTCGTCGAAGGCGTCCGCGCCCAGCAGACCGTCGGCGACGGCCTGCTGGGCGCCCTCGTAGAACTCCGGCGTCGTCATGATCATGTCGTTGCCCGCGCGCGTCGCTGCCGCTGCGGCGTGGGCGTGGTCCGGCTGGACCCGCTGCTCCCACACCATCCGCCCCACGTTGTCCCAGTCGGTGATCAGGGTGCCCGTGTAGCCCCATTCGCCGCGCAGCACGTCGGTGAGCAGCCACTCGTTGATCGTCACCGGAACGCCGTCGGTGGTCTGGTAGCCGAGCATGAAGGTGCGGCACCCTGCGCGGGCGACCCGCTCGAAGGGCGGCAGGAACCACGAGCGCAGCTTGCGGTGCGACAGGTCGGCCTCGGACGCGTCGCGTCCGCCCTGGGTCTCGCTGTAGCCCGCGAAGTGCTT
>JBQGOU010000150.1:4014-7962 GCA_052086865.1 Cellulomonadaceae bacterium | reverse complement strand
CCCGGCAGCCCGAGCCCGCGCACGAAACCGCGCATCTGCTCTCCGGTCAGCCGGTGCCCGCGGGTGAGCTCCTTGAGGCGTTCGTAGGGGTTGTCCATGCCGGGAACCCCGGCCACGGACGCGGCGCGCATCGCGGACTGGATCGCCTCGCCGAGCACCTCCCAGTTCCCGTCGAGGTCCGCGGCGAGCACCGCCTCGGCCACGGCGAGCGAGCGCAGGCCGCGCGCGACGTTGTCGATGGCCAGCAGGGAGTGCCCGAAGGCGGGGCCGATGTTGCGCTGTGTCGTGGAGTCGGTCAGGTCCCGTTGCATGCGGCTTGTGACCAGCGTGCTCGACAGCGTGTCCAGCAGCGCGCTCGAGATCTCGAGGTTCGCCTCGGCGTTCTCGAAGCGGATCGGGTTGATCTTGTGCGGCATGGTCGAGGAGCCGGTCGCGCCGGCCACCGGGATCTGCGTGAAGAAGCCAAGCGAGATGTAGGTCCACACGTCCGTGGTCAGGTTGTGCAGCACCCGGTTGAACCGCGCCACGTCCGCGTACAGCTCGGCCTGCCAGTCATGCGACTCGATCTGCGTGGTCAGCGGGTTCCAGGTCAGGCCCAGGTGCTCGACGAAGGTGCGGGAGACCTGCGGCCAGTCGGCCCCGGGGACGGCCGCCGTGTGCGCGCCGTAGGTGCCGGTCGCGCCGTTGATCTTGCCCAGGTACTCCGCGCCGGCCACGCGCCGGACCTGCCGGCCGAGCCGGTGCGCAAGCACCGCGAGCTCCTTGCCGAGCGTCGTCGGCGTCGCCGGCTGGCCGTGCGTGCGCGAGAGCATCGGCACGCTCGCGTTCTCCCGTGCCATCTCGGAGACCTGTGACACCAGCGCCCGCGCGGCCGGCAGCCAGACCTCGCCCACGGCCCCGCGCACCATCAGCGCGTAGGACAGGTTGTTCACATCCTCGCTGGTGCACGCGAAGTGCACGAGCTCGCTCACGCTCGGCAGCACCGTGTCGGGGCGCAGCACCTCGGGCGCCGCGGCCAAGCGGCGCTTGACGTAGTACTCGACCGCCTTGACGTCGTGCACCGTCTCGCGCTCGATTGCGCCGAGCTCGGCGATGCCGTCGGGTCCGAACTCGGTGACGATCCGGCGCAGGTAGGCCTTTTCGTCCTCGGCCAGCGCGGGCGCTCCGGGCACCACCTGGTGGTCCGTGAGGTGGATCAGCCACTCGACCTCGACCTGCAGTCGTTCGCGGTTCAGCGCGGGCTCGGACAGGTAGTCGAGCAGCGGGGCGATGGCCGTGCGGTAGCGCCCGTCCAGGGGGCCGAGGGCGATCGGAGGTTCGGCGTCGGCCAGGCGCACGCGTGCGTCCGGCGTCGAGGGCGTGGAGGACATGACGCCATTCTTCCACGCATGCGCGCACCGGCGCGGAGCCGTCCCGACCACCGCGGTGCCCGCATGGCGGCACCTCCACAGCCGCCCGGAGGCGCGCTGCCGCCCGATCGCCCGGACGCTAGCGTCCCGAGCCATGACCGGAGGCATGGATGACCGCTCAGACCGCCGCGGGGTTGCGCGACCGGTGCCGCGCGGCGAGGAGGCACGGCAGCTGGGCGCCAGCGCCCGCGCCATCGAGCAGCGGCTGGGCGACATCGCCCGCGATCTTGTCCGCGCCGCCGACGTCGACTGGCTGTCCCTCAGCGCCGAGGCCTTCCGTGCCGACGTGGAGGGCCTGGCGCAGCGCGTCGCGCAGGCCGCCCTGGTGGCTGCCGACGTCCGCGCCGAGGTCGACGCGCTTGCCGTGGCGGCCGCGGATGCCGACGCGCTGCGCGCGCGGGTGCGGACCCAGGCGGTGTTCGGTGTCGGATAGCGCCGGGGGTGCCGGGAACGGGGCGGGCGGGAGCCGGGAGCCGGTGACCTGCGCCCCCCGCGAGGGTGCGGGCGATCTGTGGTCCGGCGAGGGGCTGGAGTCCTCCCAGCACGGCATGCGTCTGGCGGCGCTGAGCTCGACGCGGCGCGGATCGCGACCGGCCCTCGCGCTGCCCGCCTACGATGCGCCGGCTCCGGTGCAGGCAGGGCCCGGGGTGTGGGTGCACGGCGGCCGCGGGGGAGTGTCCGCCCTGCTCGGCGACCTTGACCGCTCGCAGCAACTGCTGGCCGAGCTGGCCGATGCGCTCGCGGACGTGGTCCGCTCATGTCATCTGCTGGCCGCGGACGCCCAGGAGTGGGAACGGGTCGAGCGCAGCGAGCTGCTCGGATGTGACGTGGCCACGCCCACGCTGACGGCCGAGCTCGAACGGGTCCTCGGCGCACTGGCGGTGGCCGGTGCGCGGGCCGACGCACGTGCCGTCGAGTGCGGCGACCTGCTGGCGACCCTCGGAACACAGGCCCGTGACCTGTCCCGGAACCTCGGCACGGCGCGGCGGGGGTATGCGAAGGCCGACGCGGATGCCGATGTGATGATCCAGGCCCTGCGCGGGGGCCGGTCCTGGTACAAGCGCATGCTGAACCTGGCCGTGCCGGGCGCGAACCTCGGCTCCTGGGCGGGGGCCGCGCAGTCCGCCACGGTCCTCGGCGGCGCACATCTGGTGGACGGAGCCGGGGCCCTGGTCGGCCGCGATCCCGGGGCCCAGCGCGCCCTGGCGCCGGCCTACGACCTGCTCGTCGGGGATCTGGCCGAGTCGCTCTCGCTGGCCGGACAGTACGCACCCGTGTGGTTCGGCTCACCGGAGTCGGTGCGCCGCCTGACCACCCAGCTGCTTCCCGCTGCCCATCTGGCCGCGGGTGCGGGGGCGCGCTCGGCGCGGGTCCGCGCATACCAGGCCCCGGCGCCGGCCGCCGTCGGGCCGGTGTCGAACCCCATCGACGCCCTCGCACAGGTTGAGCTGCTCTACGACCGTCACGGCATGCAGAAGGGCACGGTCGCCGTGCAGCGCAACCGTCTGGCCGATGGGGAGACCACGTGGGTGGTGATGGTTCCGGGCACCCAGGGCGGTTTCGTCGAGCCGCACGGCTTCGACTGGCTCTCCAACGTCAGGCTCGCCGCCGGGCTCGGCGCCCCGAGTGTCGAGGCCGTGGAGGCGGCCATGGTGGCGGCCGGGGTGCGCCCGGGGGAGCGGGTCGCGATCGTCGGGCACTCCCAGGGCGGGCTGGTGGCGGTCGAGGCCGCGTCCCGCGCGGCCGAGTCGGGGCGCTTCAGCGTACAGAACGTCCTGACGGCCGGGTCGCCCACGGGGTCGTCACGGACGGTTCCCGGCGTCGAGTACCTGCACGTGGAGACCGTGCACGAGCTCGTCTCGTCTGCGGACGGGGGCCGGAACCCGGATGATCCCCACCGCACCACGGTCACCTACGATCTGACGCAGGCCGCGGCGCCCGAGGTGCGACGCCTGGCGAACGACTCCGCGGATGCCCACTCTGTCGCCGCGCACGTCGCGGCACTGCGGGCGGCCAAGGACCACCCCTCCGCCGATGCCGCGCTGCGCCGGATCGGCACCTACTTCGACGCCCGGATCCCGGGCGCGCCGCCCGCCGCCACCCAGGCCGAGGTGCGCTACTTCCAGTCCGAGGCTGTGCCGGCGAGCGGGCGGCGGCGCTAGCGGCGCTCGCTCGCCGTGCGCGGCAGGACCAGGTTCACCACGAAGGAGAAGATCGAGATCAGCAGCGCCGCCCACACGGCCGTCCAGAAGCCGTCGATGCGGATGCCCCAGTCGGTGTGCGAGGTGATCCACTCCGTGAGCAGCAGCATCAGGGCGTTGACGATCAGCGTGAACAGCCCGAGCGTGAGGATGTACAGCGGAAGCGACAGCACGGCCACGATGGGGCGGACGATCGCGTTGACGAGTGCGAACAGCAGGGCGACCACGAGCAGGACCACGGCCTGCCCGCCGGCGGTGTCTGCGCCGACGATCTCGAAGCCGTTGACGAATAGCGTGGTCAGCCAGATGGCCAGGGCGTTGACGAGGATGCGGATCAC
>JBQGOU010000150.1:0-4004 GCA_052086865.1 Cellulomonadaceae bacterium | reverse complement strand
AAGCTCATACCCGATTTTCGCATGCGTCCCGCCCTGAGCGGCGGAGGTGGGATGCTGGTGCCCGTGAGCAAGCGAGTGGACCTGCGTCCCGAGATCGACGCCATGCCCCCCTACGTTCCCGGTGCCCGGCTGTCGCCCGGCGCGGCCGCGTTCAAGCTGTCCTCGAACGAGAACCCCTACCCGGTGCTCCCCGCCGTGCTCGCGGCCATTGTGGATGCCGCGCAGGAGACAAACCGGTACCCGGACATGTACGCCACCGAGCTGACCGAGGCGATTGCTGCGCGGCTCGGCGTCGGCGCGGACCAGGTCGTGGTCGGCAACGGCTCCGTCGCCGTTCTCCAGCACATCCTGCAGGCCGTGGTGAACCCCGGTGACGAGGTCGTCTTCGGCTGGCGCTCCTTCGAGGCCTATCCGATTGCGGTGGCCGTCGCCGGCGGCACCTCGGTTCCCGTGCCGCTGCGCACGGGCGCGGACGACGACGGCGCCTCGGCCGGCCGACTCGACCTGCCCGCCATGGCGGCGGCGGTGACCGACCGCACCAAGGCCATCCTCGTGTGCTCCCCCAACAATCCCACCGGCCCCGTCGTGCACTCCGACGAGCTCGTCACGCTGCTCGAGTCCGTGCCCCGGGACGTGCTCGTGGTGCTCGACGAGGCTTATCTCGAGTTCATCCGGGACCCCCAGGCGCCCGACGGCCTCGCCCTGTTCGCTCAGTATCCCAACCTGGTCCTGCTGCGCACCTTCTCCAAGGCCTACGGGCTTGCGGGCCTGCGGGTCGGGTACGCGGTCGCCCGACGTCGGATCGCCGCCGGCGTGCGGTCTGCCTCCACCCCATTCGGGGTCTCCCACGTGGCGCAGCAGGCGGCGCTGGCCTCGCTGCGGGTGACCGACCAGCTCGACGCCCAGGTCGACGCGCTCGTGGCTGAGCGGGACCGGATCGCCGCGGCGCTGGCGGCCCAGGGGTGGCGCCTACCCGTCTCGCAGGCCAACTTCCTGTGGTTCGGCCTCGGTGACGCCACCGTGCAGCGGGCCGCGGAGGCGGCGTCGGCCGGGGTGCTCGTGCGGCCGTTCGCCGGCGAGGGGATGCGCGTGAGCATCGGCGAGCCCGAGGCGGGCGACATCTTCCTGCGCCTGGCCGCCACCTGGCTGTAGCCCCAGGACTTTTCCCCACGGTGAGGACCGGGCGGGGACCTATGGCCCGCACGGCTCCGCTCGGTGTCCGCATTGTCGGCCTCCCACAAGGGGCGCGCGCGCATTCGTCGGCCGAAACCATGCCAACCTACGCTTCCGTAGCCTACGCTTGCGTAAGTTAGCCGACCGTACGCCGCCCCCCACCCCCCCAGGGAGAGTCGTGAGCACAGCCGCCGACCCCGGACTTGTCCAGCTGGTCGACCACACCGGTCGCCGCACCGACTCCGAGCTCGCCGCACCGTACGCCGAGCGCGTCGCGCACCTGGACCACGCGGATATCCGCGACCTGTACCGCGACATGGTCCTGGTCCGCCGCTTCGACACCGAGGCCACCGCCCTGCAGCGCCAGGGAGAGCTCGGCCTGTGGGCCCAGTGCCTGGGTCAGGAGGCCGCGCAGATCGGCTCCGGCCGCGCACTGGCCCCCCAGGACTACGCGTTCCCCTCCTACCGTGAGCACGGCGTGGCGCTCACCCGCGGACTCGACCTGCCCGAGATCCTCCAGCTGTTCCGCGGCGTGGACCACGGGGGCTGGGACGCCGAGGCGCACCGGTTCCAGCTCTACACGCTGGTGATCGGCTCGCACACGCTGCATGCGACCGGCTATGCGATGGGGGTCCAGCGCGACGGCCTGGTTGGCACCGGCGACCCGACGCGGGACACGGCCGTGGTCACGTACTTCGGCGACGGCGCCACCTCGCAGGGCGACGTCAACGAGGCGCTGGTCTTCTCCGCGGTCAACAACGCGCCGCTCGTGCTGTTCTGCCAGAACAACCAGTGGGCGATCTCCGAGCCCAACGACCGGCAGTTCCGCGTCCCTATCGCCCGGCGCGGCGAGGGCTTCGGCGTGCCCGGCGTGCGGGTCGACGGCAACGACGTGCTGGCCTGTTACGCCGTCACGCAGCACGCGCTCGAGCGGGCCCGGTCCGGACAGGGCCCCTCCCTGGTGGAGGCCTTCACCTACCGGATGGGGGCGCACACCACGTCGGACGACCCGACCAGGTACCGCAGCCGCGAGCAGGAGCAGCACTGGCGCGACCGGGACCCGATCGACCGCGTCGCCGCGCTGCTGCGCGCCGAGGGTGCGTGGGAGGACTCCTGGGCCGAGCGGGTCGAGGAGGAGGCCGGTGAGCTCGGCGAGCGGACCCGCACCTACTGCCGCTCGTTGGGCCGTCCGATGGCGAGCTCGATGTTCGATCACGTCTACGCCACCGACCACGCCGTGTTGGCGGGGGACCGGGCGGCGTTCGAGCGGTACGAGGCCGGATTCACGGACGGAGGAACCCGATGAGCGCCCCCACCAACCACGCACCCGCCCAGGCCCTGCCTGCGCCGGTCGCCCCGGCCGCACAGCCGCCGTCGGGTCCGACGACGCTCACGCTCGCCAAGGCGATCAACCTCGGCCTGCGCCAGGCGCTCGCGGACAACGAGAAGGTCCTGCTGATGGGCGAGGACATCGGACGCCTCGGCGGGGTGTTCCGCGTCACGGACGGGCTGCTGGCCGAGTTCGGCGAGCAGCGCGTGGTCGACACCCCGCTTGCGGAGTCCGGCATCGTCGGCACCGCGATCGGGCTTGCGCTGCGCGGGTACCGGCCGGTGTGCGAGATCCAGTTCGACGGGTTCATCTTCCCGGCCTTCGACCAGATCACCACCCAGCTGGCCAAGATGAGCTACCGCTCCAAGGGCCGCCAGCCGCTGCCCGTCGTCATCCGCGTCCCCTACGGCGGCGGCATCGGCGCGGTCGAGCACCACAGCGAGAGCCCCGAGGCGCTGTTCGCGCACACCCCGGGCCTGCGGGTCGTCACATGCGCCAACCCCGCGGACGCCTACACGATGATCCAGGAGGCCATCGCCTGCCCCGACCCGGTGCTCTTCTTCGAGCCCAAGGGCCGCTACTGGGACAAGGCGAGCGTCGATCTCCCGGCCAACGGCGCGCAGGCGACCCGCGCCGACGCACCGACCCTGAACTCCGCCGTCGTCGTGCGCCCCGGCACCGATCTGACACTGGTGGGCTACGGCCCGACGGTGCACACCGCCCTGAAGGTCGCCGACGCTGCGGCGGCGGACGGCACGAGCGTGGAGGTCATCGACCTGCGAGCGATCTCGCCGATGGACACCGCCACCGTGGTCGCGTCGGTGCGCCGCACCGGTCGCTGCGTCGTGGTGCACGAGGCCCCGACGTTCCTGGGGGCCGGCGCGGAGCTGGCCGCCCGCGTCACCGAGGAGTGCTTCTACTCGCTCGAGGCGCCCGTGCTGCGGGTCGGCGGGTTCCACACGCCCTACCCCGTGGCCAAGATCGAGCACGACTACCTGCCGGGCCTCGACCGCGTCCTGGACGCCGTCGACCGCGCTCTGGCCTACTGAGGAGACCCGCCGTGCCCAGCCCCCAGACCTTCCTGCTCCCCGACGCCGGCGAGGGCCTGACCGAGGCCGAGATCGTGCAGTGGCACGTCGGCGTCGGCGACACGGTGGAGGTGAACCAGACCATCGTCGAGATCGAGACGGCCAAGAGCCTCGTCGAGCTGCCCAGCCCGTTCGCGGGCACGGTCACGCAGATCCTCGCGCCCGAGGGCACGACTGTGGAGGTCGGCGCCCCGATCATCGTCATCGACGCCGATCCGCACGGTGACGCCCCCGCCCCGGGCGGGCAGGCGAGTGCGGCACCCGAGGCCGACGGCGGCTCAGGTGAGGGGTCCGGGTCCGTGCTGGTGGGCTACGGCGTGCGCGAGGACAGCCCGCGCCGCCGGCGGCGTTTCGAGGCCCCCGACGGCGGTGCCCCGGTCGCCCCCGCGCGTGCCGTGCCCGTACCGGTCGCG
>JBQGOU010000149.1:0-7986 GCA_052086865.1 Cellulomonadaceae bacterium | reverse complement strand
CCGCCGCCGCCGCGGGGAGCACGCCCCAGCTGTTCGGTGAGGATCTGCAGGTCCCCCTCGGTCGCGTCGGGACCATGGCCGGGGGCAGGGATGTCGGTGGTGTTCACGATGGGAGGAGCATATCGGCGCCAGCGCCCGGGCCAGCATCCGACGTCGGATGTGCTCACTCCTGAGGGACGTCGACCTCGCCTGCGACCCCGACGGACGTCCACACCGCGCGGTACCAGGGCCCGGCGGCGAAGCCGGTGTCGACGGGGCCGGCCTCCACCTCCTTGCCGGTTGCGGGGTTCACGACGGCCGGGACGGTCTCCGGGTCGAGGACGCGGAACGCCGTCTCCCCGGGATAGACGTAGGCGAGGCGCTCGCGCGCCTGCGAGGCGACGAACGCGTCGTCGGACCAGCGGCTCTTCTGGTACTCGAGCTCCTCGATGCGCTCCTGCGACGCCGCGACCTGCGCCCGCATATCCGCCAGCTGGCTCTGCTGGCCGAGGTAGGCGCGGACCGTGGGGAACAGCAGCGTGAAGGCGAGACCGACGACGACGACGAGCCCCAGGGCGCGCACGGTCAGCACGCGGGGCCAGGCACCGCCGGGGCCCGACGACGCGTCGTCGGGCTCGGCAGCGCGCGTCCGGGACGCGCGGCCAGGGGCAGCCGGGGATCGGGACCCCTGCGGGCGGGTCCTGGCGCCCGAGCTCGACGCCGTGCGCCCGGGGCGCGACGGACCGGCGGGCTTTCCCGCCGCACCCGAGGGCGGCGAGGGACGGCGAACGGACATGGGCCCATTGTGGCCCCTGACGGCGCGCGGGCGGTCCAGCGACGCGCGGTCGGCCCCCGACCCGCACCCGCCCGCACACGCCGCAGGCGGCCGGGCCCGAGGACCCGACCGCCTGCCGGTCGTGCTGCGTGCTCAGCCGAGCGGTGCCTGGCTCACGCCTTCCAGCGCGGGAAGGCCGCGGCGCCGGCGTACTCCGCCGCCTCGTCGAGGGCCTCCTCGATGCGCAGCAGCTGGTTGTACTTGTTGATGCGCTCGCCACGGGCGGGGGCACCGGTCTTGATCTGGCCGGCGTTCACGGCCACGGACAGGTCCGCGATCGTGGTGTCCTCGGTCTCGCCGGAACGGTGGGAGACCATGGCGGTGAAGCCGGCGCGCTGCGCGAGCTCGACGGCGTCCAGGGTCTCGGACAGCGAACCGATCTGGTTCAGCTTGACCAGCAGCGAGTTGGCGGCCTTGAGCTTGATGCCCTTGGCGAGGCGCTCGGGGTTGGTCACGAACAGGTCGTCGCCGACGATCTGCACCTTGTCGCCGATGCGCTCGACGAGCGCGACCCAGCCGTCCCAGTCGTCCTCGTCCAGCGGGTCCTCGATGGAGACCAGCGGGTAGTCGGCCACGAGCTGCTCGTAGTACTCGATGAGGTCGGCGGCCTGCAGGGACTTGCCCTCGAACGCGTACTTGTCGTCCGAGAAGAACTCGCTCGAGGCGACGTCGAGCGCGAGCGCGATGTCCTTGCCCGGCACGTAGCCGGCCTTCTCGATGGCGACGATGATCAGGTCGAGCGCGTCACGGTTGCTCGGCAGGTTGGGGGCGAAGCCGCCCTCGTCGCCGAGGCCCGTCGACAGGCCCTTCTCCTTCAGGACGCCCTTGAGGGCGTGGTAGACCTCGGCGCCGTAGCGCAGCGCCTCCTTGAACGTCGGGGCGCCGATCGGGGCGATCATGAACTCCTGGATGTCCACGTTGGAGTCGGCGTGCGACCCACCGTTGAGGATGTTCATCATCGGCACGGGCAGAACGTGCGCGTTCGGGCCGCCGACATAGCGGTACAGGTCCAGGTTCGCCGAGATCGCGGCGGCCTTGGCCACCGCGAGCGAGACGCCCAGAATCGCGTTCGCGCCGAGCTTGCCCTTGTTCGGGGTGCCGTCGAGCTCGATGAGCTTGGCGTCCAGCAGGCGCTGGTCCTCGGCGTCGAAGCCGATGATCTCCGGGGCGATGATCTCGTTGACCGCCTCGACGGCGCCCTCGACGCCCTTGCCCAGGTAGCGGTTGTTGTCCGCGTCACGGCGCTCGACGGCCTCGAACGCGCCGGTGGAGGCGCCCGAGGGGACACCCGCGCGGGCGAACGAACCGTCGTCGAGCACGACCTCGACCTCGACGGTGGGGTTGCCGCGCGAGTCGAGAATCTCGCGTGCGCCTACGGCTTCGATGCTGGCCACAGTTGCTCCTTGTTAGACGTGGTGGTGACAGGTTTCAGGGTAGTGCGGATCGCCGTCCGGCGGGCGGGTTGTTTGTCCCATGGACGAGCGCCTGGCCCGTCGGCGAGGCCGGCGGGCCTGCGGTCAGCCGACCGGTGCGGCGGCAGGCGCTGGCTGCTGGCTCGAGGTGACGTCGGGCAGCGCCGCCACGATCTCGTCCACGCGCTGCTTGGCGTCGCCGAAGAGCATGGCGGTGTTGTCCTTGAAGAACAACGGGTTCTGCACGCCTGCGTAGCCGACGGCCATCGAGCGCTTGAAGACCACGACGTGCTTGGCCTTCCACACCTCGAGCACCGGCATGCCGGCGATCGGGGAGCTCGGGTCGTCCAGGGCCGCAGGGTTGACCGTGTCGTTCGCGCCGATGACCAGGACGACGTCGGTGGAGGGGAAGTCGGGGTTGATCTCGTCCATCTCCTCCACGATGTCGTACGGCACCTTCGCCTCGGCCAGCAGCACGTTCATGTGCCCGGGCAGGCGTCCTGCCACGGGGTGGACGCCGAAGCGCACGCGCGCGCCCCGGGCGCGCAGACGCGCCGTCAGCTCCGCGACCGGGTACTGCGCCTTGGCGACTGCCATGCCGTAGCCGGGGGTGATGATGACGGACTTCGCGTCCTCGAGCATCGTCACGAGCTCGGGGACGGAGATCTCGTGGTGCTCGCCGGTCTCCACGGCGCCGCCCGACGCCGCCGGAGCGTCCCCGAAACCGCCCAGGATGACCGACAGGAACCGGCGGTTCATGGCCTTGCACATGATGTAGGACAGGATCGCGCCGGAGGCTCCGACGAGGGCGCCGGTGATGATCAGCAGGTTGTTGGACAGCATGAACCCGGCCGCGGCCGCGGCCCAGCCCGAGTAGCTGTTCAGCATCGAGACGACCACGGGCATGTCCCCGCCACCGATGGCGGCCACCAGGTGCAGCCCGATCAGCAGGGCGATCACGGTCATCACGAGCAGCGGCCACAGGCTCGGCGAGGCCAGGAAGACGCCCAGCAGCACCGCGCAGAGCACCACGGCGCCCAGGTTCAGCCAGTTGCGTCCGGGCAGGGTGAGCGGCTTGGACTTCATCTTGGCCGAGAGCTTGAGGTAGGCGATCACCGAGCCGGTGAAGGTGATGGCGCCGATGAGCACGCCCAGGAACACCTCGACCAGGTGCACCGCGTCGTCGGCGGGCTCCGTCAGGAAGGAGTTGAACCCCACCAGCACGGCGGCGATGCCGACGAACGAGTGCAGGATCGCGATCATCTCCGGCATCTGCGTCATCTCGATGCGGCGCGCGGCGATCGTGCCGACGACGGCGCCGATCGCGAGGGCGCCGGCGATCAGTCCCGCGGTCAGCGCCGGGGCGTTCTCGGACTCCAGCAGGGCAAGCCCCACCGTGGCGGCGAGGGCGAGCACCATGCCCGTCTTGCCGGCGAAGTTGCCCTGCCGTGCGCTCTCCTGCTTGCTCAGCCCGGCGAGGGAGAGGATGAACAGGACGGCGGCGACGACGTAGACGGCCTGCACGAGCATGTGCAGGCGATCGGCTCCGAGCACGACGTGCTCGGCCACGAGGATGTTCGGCACGGCTCAGGCCTCCTTCTGGAACATCTTGATCATGCGGCTGGCGACGAGGAAGCCGCCAAAGATGTTGATCGAGGCCACGGCGGCCGCGACGAACGCGATGGCCACCACGACCGGGTTGTCGTCACCGAGCTGCAGGATGGCGCCGACGAGGATGATGCCGCTGATCGCGTTGGTCTGGGCCATCAGCGGGGTGTGCAGCGAGTGCGAGACGTTGGTGATCACGTAGAACCCGATGAACACCGCGAGCACGAACACGGTGAAGTACCCGAGGAAGGCCGGCGGGGAGAACGTGATCGCCAGTCCCACCAGGACGGCGGCGAGGCCGCCCCAGGAGAGCAGGCGTCGTTCCTTGCTCTTCGCGGCAGCGGCGCGGCGCGCTGCCGCCACGGCGGGGTCCTCGACCGGCGCGGCCGGCTCAGGGGCCGGGGCGGGTGCGGCCGAGACCTGCACGGGCGGCGGGGGCCAGAGCACGTCACCGTCGTGGGTGACCGCGATCCCTCGCTGCACGACGTCGTCGAGGTCGAGCACCAGCCGGCCGTCCTTGCCCGGGGTGAGCAGGCCGAACAGGTTGACGATGTTGGTGCCGTAGAGCTGGGAGGCCTGGGCGGGCATGCGGCCGGGCAGGTCCGTGTAGCCGAGGATCGTCACGCCGTTCTCGGTGACGATCTTCTCCCCCACGACCGTGAGCTCGCAGTTGCCTCCGCCGGAGGCGGCGAGGTCCACGATCACTGAGCCGGGTCGCATACGCGCCACCATGTCCGCGGTGATGGTGCGCACGGCCTTGCCGCGCACCAGCGCGGTGGTGATGACGATGTCCGCACGCGCGGACTCCTCGGCGTAGGTCGCCGCCGTCGCCGCGATCTGCTCCTCGGTCAGCGGCTTGGCGTAGCCGTCCGCGCTGACCTCCTGCTGCCCGGCCGAGCGCACGAAGGTCGCGCCCATCGACTCGATCTGCTCGGCCACCTCGGGCCGCACGTCGAAGGCGCGGACCTGGGCGCCCAGCGATCCCGCCGCGCCCAGTGCCGCAAGGCCGGCGACGCCTGCGCCGATGACGAACACTGCTGCCGGGTCGGTCTTGCCGGCCGCGGTGACCTGACCGCCCAACATCCCGCCGTAGCTCTCCGCCGCCTCGATCACGGCGCGGTAGCCGGCGATGTTGCTCATGGAGGACAGCACGTCGAGCGACTGGGCCCGGGAGATGCGGGGCACCGCGTCCAGGCACAGCCCCGTGACCTGGGCGCGGGACAGCGCGTCGATCAGCGCCTCGTCGTCGGCCGGGGTCATCCGGGACACGATGGTGGCGTGCGGGTGCAGCGCGGCGATCTCGGCCGACGTCGGCTGGTCGACCTTGATGACGACGTCCGCGTCCCAGACCTGTGCGGGGGTTGCGATGCTCGCCCCGGCGGCGACGTACGCCTCGTCGGGGAAGCTCGCCCTGGAACCTGCGCCGACCTCGACGAGCACCTCGTAGCCAAGGGTGACGATCCGGCCGGCCGTCTTGGGGGTGGCCGCGACGATTCTCTGGCCGGGTGCAGCCTCGCGCGGGACGCCGATGCGCATCTGACTCCTTCTGACGGGGTCGGCCTGCCGACCTGCTGACGGACTTTGAACGTAGGCGATGCTCAGATCGCGGGCCGGGGACCATCGTCCCCCGCGCCGCTCACTCTTCGGACCACGTGTCCGCGGACCGGACCTTCTGGGCCTCCTCGTCGCGCACCGTCGCGACGACGTCTCGCGTGACGGCGCGCAGCGCGCCCTCGGCATCGACACCCGCACGCGCGGCCCGGCGCACCAGGGCGAGCAGCTCCGCCCCGATCTGCGCCTCGCTGTCCTGGAGCGACGCCGGGGCCTGCGGCATCTCGGGAGCGTCGGTCCGCACCTCGTACCCGGCACGCTCGGCCCGGCCGAGCACCTTCTGGGCGTAGGAGAGTGCACCCATCGCTGCGGGAACGCCGTCGAGCACGCTTGTCCGCGCCTTCTCCACGGCCTTGATGGCCTCCCACTGCTCGTGCACGCCGCCGGCGAGCTCCGTCCCCGCGAACACGTGCGGGTGGCGCCGCACCAGCTTGGTGACCAGGTCAGCGGCGACGTCGTCGATCGTGAACGGATCCTCGGGGTCCTCGGCGGCGATACGGGCGTGGAAGACGACCTGGAGCAGCACGTCGCCCAACTCCTCGCGCATGCCGGCACGGTCGCCGGTCTCGATCGCCTCGGCCAGCTCGTAGGACTCCTCCAGCAGGTACCGCACAAGCGAGTCGTGGGTCTGCTCGCGGTCCCAGGGGCAGCCGCCGGGCGAGTAGAGCCGGTCCATGGTCACGACGACGTCGGTCAGGGCAGATCCGTGCTGCGGGTCCGTGGACGTGGGGCGCATGCCCCTATCCTCCCCCACCCCGCAGCGGCAGGTTCGCCCCGGGGTCACCCACGCCGTCACCCGATCCACCGCTCCGCCGTCACTACTGTGCAGAGCACAGCACACCGCAGGTTCGAGGGGGAAACGGATGTCTCTGGCGATACCCAGCCGTTCCGGGACGTGGACGGCTCTCGTCTCGTCGATCCGAGGCAATCTGCCGACGCAGCCTCTGCTGGAGACCACCGGCTGGGCCGGGCGCTACGCCCGCACCCTCGCGCTGCTCGACATGGCCATGATCACGGCGGCGCTCACAGCCGCCGCGGCCGTGGGCCTGCAGGTGACGAGCCGAGGCGCAGCGCTGCCTCCCACGTCCGTCCAGATCGCCGTGCTCGCCGTCTTCGGCATCGCCTGGTTCCTCGTTCTGACGGCCTCCCGGAGCCGGCACCGCTACGTCGTCGGCATGGGACCGACGGAGTACACGCGGGTCTTCCGCCCGTCGTTGCGGCTCTTCGGGGCGGTGGCGGTCCTCGCCTTCGCGTTCCAGGCCCAGGTCGACCGGATCGCCTTCACGGTGGCCTTCGCCCTCGGATGCACCCTCCTGCTCGCCGGGCGCTACACCGCACGGCAGTGGCTCGGCCGCGAGCGCGCCGCGGGGCGGTGCACGAGCGCCGTCGTCGTCCTCGGCCCGCCGGCCGGCGCACGCGAGCTGATCGCCACGCTGAACCGCGACGTGGGGGCCGGGCTGCACGTCGTGGGGGTGTGCGTCCCGAGCACGGGCCGGGACGAGGCGCCGAGCTCGATCGACGGCGTACCGGTGATCGGTGACCTGGCGGGGGTTCCCGAGGCGGCCGCGCGCGTGGGCGCTGACGTCGTCGCCGTCACCGGCTCGGACGCCGTGACCTCCGCCGTCGTCCGCCAGCTGGGCTGGGACCTGGAGGCCACGGGCATCGACCTCGTGATGGCCCCGGCCCTGACCGACATCGCCGGCCCTCGGGTGGCGACGCGGCCGGTGAACGGGACCTCGCTGCTGCACGTGGAGGCACCCCGCTTCGCCGGGTGGAAGTACTGGGTCAAGGCCGCGCTCGACCTCACGGTCACCGCGATCATCACCGCGGCGCTGTTGCCGGTGATGGCGGTGATCGCGCTTCTGGTCCGGGTGACCAGCGCCGGACCGGTGATCTTCACCCAGGAACGCATCGGGCTCGACGGCCGCCCCTTCGCGATGTTCAAGTTCCGGTCCATGTACGCGGACGCCGAGGAGCGCCTGGCCCAGATCCAGCACCTCAGCGAGGGCAACGGCGTGCTGTTCAAGATGCGCGACGACCCGCGGGTCACCCCGATCGGCGCGGTGCTGCGCAAGTTCTCCCTGGACGAGCTGCCGCAGCTGTTCAACGTGCTGCGCGGGCAGATGAGCCTCGTGGGCCCGCGGCCCCCGCTGCGCCGTGAGGTGGACCTGTACGAGCCGCACGTGCACCGCCGGCTGTTCGTCAAACCGGGTATCACCGGGCTGTGGCAGGTCAGCGGACGCTCGGACCTGACCTGGGAGGAGTCGGTGCGACTCGACCTGTACTACGCGGAGAACTGGTCCCCCTTCGGGGATCTGCTGATCCTCGCCCGCACGGCGCGCGTGGTGCTCTTTCCCCGCGGGGCGTACTGAAGCACCCCTCGGGCGCCGCTGAACCCTTCGACCCCGGGCCGGGGGGGGCGGGGGGGGCCCCCCGGCCGCGCGCCGGGGCCCGGGGCGGGGGCGCGGCCGCGCGCCCGCCGGCCCGCGACCGGGTTCTGAGGCCCTCCCGCGCGAGCACGGCCGTCGCGCGCGCCGAACG
>JBQGOU010000148.1:0-7993 GCA_052086865.1 Cellulomonadaceae bacterium | reverse complement strand
CCGATCTCATTCGGCCTCTACCCCATCTCGCGCCGCCGAGAGTCACAAAACTTCGTCGAATCGGAGCCATCTCAGGGCCTGACGCGCGGTGATGCCGCGCACCGCGGCCTCCTCCGCGAGGACGATGGCACTGCCGTCACCGATCAGGGTGCCACCTTCTGAGGTGGGATCCGAGTAGGAAATGTCACACCAATAGAGCTGTTACTGATAATGATTATTGTTATAGTGGTTTGTCGTGCCACCTCCCTCCCTCGCGGTTCCTGCCCCTTCCGAAGCGAGAGTCGCTACCGCCGGACGAACCCGTCGTCGTTTGCGTCTCCGAACGTGGTTGATCTGCGCTTTCCTTGTGCTGGCGATCTGCGCGCTTGTTGTGGTCTCCGGTGCGGTTGGATCGGTGCAGGTGAGCCTGCGCGAGGCCGCGCACGTCGTCCTCGGGCATCTGCTTCCGGGCATGCCGTGGATGTCGGACGGTTCTCTGTCGCGGTTGCAGGATCAGGCGGTGTGGCAGTTCCGCCTCCCCCGCGCGTTGCTGGCGGGCCTCGCTGGGGCTGGGCTGGCGCTTGCGGGAGCGCTGATGCAGGTGACAGTCCGCAACCCGCTCGCTGAGCCGTACATCCTCGGTGTTTCTTCCGGCGCGAGCGTGGGCGCGGTGCTGGTGATCGTCTTCGGCTCCGCTGCGCTCGGTGGTCTGTCGTTGAATGTCGCGGCGTTCGTCGGGGCGCTGGCGGCGTGCGTGGCGGTGGCGATGCTGGCGCGCAAGAACGGCACGCTGTCACCGACTCGCATGATCCTCGCCGGCGTGGCTCTGGGAACCCTGCTGAGCGCGGTCACGAGCTATCTGACGATCTCCACGGATGCGCAGAACGTCGTCAGCGTGCTGTTCTTCCTGCTAGGGAGCGTGTCGGCGGCCACGATGAGCAGCCTCATCGGACCCGCTGTCGCTTTGTTGGTCTCGTGCCTGATCGCGGCGTTCTTGTCTCGGTCGCTGAACGCGTTGATGACTGGGGATGAGTCCGCGATCTCGCTCGGCGTGAACGCGAACCGGCTTCGCGGGCTGCTTTTGGTGGTCGCCTCGCTGCTGACTGGCGCGGTGGTGTCTGTGGCGGGCGGGATCGGGTTCGTCGGCCTCGTCGTGCCCCACATCGCTCGGATCATGGTCGGCGCTGATCACCGGAGGATGCTCCCGATCACCGTGCTCGGCGGTGCCGTGTTCCTGATGACGGCGGATCTGCTCGCCCGCACCGTGGCGCAGCCGACCGAGATCCCGCTAGGCATCCTCACCGCGTTCGTCGGCGCCCCGTTCTTCATGTGGCTGATGCGTCAGGGCGGGGCCGAGAAGGCGGGATTCGGACGATGAGGGTCGACTTCGAGAACATCACCGTCACCCTCGGCGGCCGCGATGTGGTGACAGACGCTTCGGTGACCGTGCAGTCGGGGCGGGTAGTCGGCCTGGTCGGCCCGAACGGGTCCGGGAAATCGACCCTGCTGCGAACCCTGTACCGCGCGCTCGCCCCGAAAACGGGAACCGTACGCGTCGACGGCAGCGATATTCGCTCCCTCAGCGGACGGCAGGCTGCTCGAACGGTATCGGTGATGCTGCAAGACCCACCGACCGACTTCGATCTCAGCGTCGAGGAGACGGTGATGCTCGGCCGCGCTCCGCACCATGCGACTTTCGGCCGCGACACCTCCGACGATCTGCGCATCGTGGACGAAGCGATGGCCCGCACGGCGATCTCCGAGCTCGCCAATCGCATGGTTGCAACCCTTTCCGGAGGGCAGCGTCAGCGGGTGATGCTCGCTCGGGCGCTTGCGCAGCAAACACCGGTGATGGTGCTGGACGAGCCGAGCAACCATCTCGACATCAGCCATCAGCATGAACTCATGAGCACTGTGCGCGGCATCGACTGCACCGTGATCGCCGCGCTGCACGATCTGAACCTCGCAGCCCAGTACTGCGACAGCGTCGTCGTGCTGGCCGCAGGCCGCGTCGTCGCCGCAGGTCCTCCCGCCGACGTGTTCACCCCCGAGCTGATCCGCACCACGTTCGGCGTGGATGCCCGCATCCTCGGCGACACCACGGAGCCCGTGTTCGCCTTCCGCCGCCTCGAAACGGCCAGTACCCCTGCTGACCGCGCCTCTGCACAACCCCCTGAAATAGAAAGCAGACCCTCACCATGACTGTTAATTCTCGAGCGAACCCTCGTGCCCGCCCCATGACCGTCGTTGCTCTCTCCGCTGCCGCGCTTCTGCTCGCAGGCTGCGGCACCGGCGTCTCCCCCGACACCGACCCGGATGACACTACGGATGCGGTGACGATTGAAAACTGCGGACGCGAGGTGACGGTCGACGGCGCCCCTGAAGCGGCGGTAGGCATGCACCCGGCGCAGACCGAATTGATGCTCCGCCTGGGGCTGGCTGACCGGCTCGCCGGGCAGGCCCAAACCACCGCGCAGGCACTTCCGGACGATGTCGCAGAACTGGCAGAAGGCGTTCCGGTGCTCGGGGACATGGCCCCGCCCAGCCGTGAAGATCTCCTGGCTGTGGAGCCGGACTTCGTGTATTCGCCGACGACCCACGAGTTCTCGGCGGACCAGGGCTTTGCCAGCATCGAGCAGCTCGACGATGCCGGTGCCGGCGTCTACGTTGCCACTGGCGGCTGCGAGGACCGCCGCATGACCGGGAAGGTCACCGACCTGTTCACTGATCTGGACAACCTCGGCGAGATCTTCGGCGTGCAGGACGAAGCCACAGGGTTGATGGAGGAGAGCCAGACCACTCTCGATGAGGTCGCGGAAGCGACGAAAGATGTCGAGCCGCTCCGTGTCGCGCAGGTGTACTACGAGGGCGGCACCTTACAGGCCATCGGCGCAGGCATCGAATACGACATTCTGAACCTGGCCGGTGCGGACAACGTCTACACGCCCGACCAGGATGCGTTCTCTGACTTCTTCGCCGCGACCATCAGTCCCGAGTCACTGGCCGCCGAGGAGCCTGACGCAATCGTGTTCGCCGCATATGACGAGGAGCATGAGGCATCCACTCGCGAATACCTGAAAAGCACGTTCCCTGATATGCCCGCCGTGCAGGAAGATCGCCTGATCGTGGTCTCGACCTCGGACATGTTCCCCGGCACGCTCGGCAACATCTCTGCCGTGCAGCAGATTGCCGAGCAGCTCTACCCGGACGCCTTCTGACCGGTGATCCACCACAGGCTGCTCCAGCTCGCAGGCGCGATTCCCGGCGCGATCATCGTTCTCGCCGCCTGTGGGGTAGCCATCAGCGCGTTGCATGTCGGATTCGCGTTCACCCTCGCCACGGTCATCACTGCGCTGATTCGTGGCGAGGGCGTCCCCGTGCCGGCGCTCGTGCTGCTGGCGGTCATCACCGTGGCGCGCGGGGCCGCTCTCTGGGGACGGGACCTGCTCGCCAACCGTATCGGGGCGACGGTGCGCATCAGGTTGCGCCGGCGCCTGCTGGATCGTCTCGCATCCGTTCCAGCGGCAGAACGGGACTCGGGCGCGACGGCGACGACGGTGATCGACGGTGTGGAAGGACTTGACCCTTACTACACCCGATATCTACCCCAATTGCTGGTTGTGCTCGTCGTGCCCGCGCTGGTGGTCGCATTGGTGTGGCAGCACGCGCCCACGGCCGGGATCGTGCTCGCTGTGACCGCCGCCGTCGCAGTGCTCGCGCCACGTGCGTGGGATGCCCGGCTGCTGCAGAACGGCCGCACTCGGTGGGAGAGGTTCGCCCGGCTCTCGTCCGACTACGTCGAGGCTCTGCAGAACGTTCCCTTGCTGCGAGCATTCGGGGCGACCGATCGCAGCGCAGCCCGGTTCGTCCGGGAAGCAGACGGGCTCAGAGATTCGACGATGCAGCAACTGCGGCTCTCGCTGGTCGAGACGGGCCTCAGCGCGATCGCCATGCACCTGGGCACCGTGCTCGCAGTCATCTCCACTCTCGTCGCCGTCACGACCGGCAGCGCGGGAGCGGCAGCGGCGGTCGTGGTGCTCGTGCTCGCCCGCGAGTGTTTCCGTCCCGTGCAGGAGCTCGGCACGAACTGGCACGCCGGATACCTCGGCCTTACTGCCGTCGATGGCCTCGACCGCCTCCTCTCCACCCCGCTGGTCCCCAACGGGGACCATGCCCGGCCGGCCGGCACAGGAACGATCGAGGTCACGGACGTTTCCTACACGTATCCCGGCTCGGAGATGGGTGTTGCCGGGCTGTCACTGCGGATCGATCCGGGTGAGACGGTCGCGGTCATCGGGCCATCGGGTTCGGGGAAGAGCACCCTGGCAAGGCTTCTCGAACGCGATATCGACCCCGACACCGGCACCCTCACCGTTGATCACATCGATCTTCGTGACTACACGAGCACAGCGAGGACACAAAGTGTGGTCGTGGTGCCGCAGGACCCCGTGCTGTTCGCATGGACGGTGACGGAGAACCTGCGGCTGTACCGTCCCGACGCGACCGACGCCGATATCGAGGAAGCCGCGAGAGCAGCGCACATCCACGACACCATCATCAGCCTGCCCGAGGGGTACAGCACGGTGCTGGCGGAAAACGGAGAACAGCTCTCCGGAGGGCAGCGACAGCGCCTCGCCATCGCCCGCGCGCTGCTCTCACCGGCGCCCGTGCTCATCTTCGACGAGGTCACCTCCGCGCTCGACACCGGCACCGAACGCCGCATAGTCGACGCCCTCGCCAGAGCCACGGCCGATCGAACGGTCGCGATCATCGCGCACCGCGACACCGCCTTGGTCCACGCGACTCGATGGATCGGTATGCGAGGCGGGCGGATCGTCGCCACCGGCACCGGCGCTCCCACCGGTTCGCAGATCGCCCCGGGAGTGGCGCGATGACGACGATTCTGAGGCTGCTGCCGCTCATCGCCACCCGACGCGGACTTTTCATCGAGACGGTCATCTGGAGCGCACTCACCCAGGCCAGCGTGTTGGGTATCAGTCTCGGCATCGCCTGGACCGTCGGGCACGTCGTCGCAGGGCAGCCCGTCTCCATCCTGGTCGCTGGAGGTGCGTTGTCCAGTCTGGCGATATTTGCGTCGCTGGCGGCATGGCGCGAGTCGTGGGTATCGCACGATCTGGCCTACCGGCTCATCGCCACCCTCCGGGGCCGCGTCTTCGATTCCCTAAGACGCTCGCTGCCGTTCCGTACCCGGCACCGGCGCACCGGCGATCTCACGACAACCGTGATCGCCGATATCGAGACCCTGGAATGGCTCTACGCCCACACCGCCGCGCAAACGCTCAGCGCGCTTCTCGTGCTCAGTATCAGCACGGTCGTGTCGATCACGATCCACCCGATCCTGCTGCTCATCTGGATACCCCTGCTCACCATCGGTGTCACCGTTCCCTTTGTCACGGCACGTCGCGCCCGACGCGACAGCGACGACCTCACAGCAGGAGCAGCCGCGCTGCGCTCGGAAGTGCTCGACACCATCCGCGGCATGCGCGAACTCGCGGGCGCAGGAGCGCTCGAGAAGCAGCTCGACCGGCTCACCGAGGACACCAGAGCACTCGCACGAGTCCAGTCTCGGGAAGCTTCCCGGCTCGGAGCCGAACGCGGGATTGCCGACATCACCCTCGCCCTCGCCGCGCTCGGCGCAATCTTCATCATCCTCGTCGACCGCGCCTCGATCGCCCCACAGCACATCCCCCTCGCCGTGACTGTCGCGGTCGCCGGACTCGGCCCCGCCGCACAGATCGCCGACCTGTTGCGCAATGCCGGCACTCTCCGGGCCGCAGCCGAACGCATCACCGACGTCCTCGAACACCCGCCAGCCGTTCATGCCACCACGCGTCCTCGTCGGCCGGAGCCAGCATCGGAGCTGGGACTGGTGTTTGACCGCGTCGAGTTCACATATGACGGCAGCGAACGCGTACTCGACGACTTCTCCATGCAGATCCGGCCGGGAGAGACCGTGGCCCTCGTCGGACCATCAGGAGCCGGGAAGACGACAGCGGCGCGGCTCGCGCTGCGGATGTGGGATGTCGACGCTGGAAGTATCCGGATCGACGGCACTGACCTCCGCGATATTCCCGACGACGAGCTTCGTCAGGTCATCTCCACGGTGCCGCAGTCCTCGCCGCTTCAGCGCGGCACGATCCGCTCCAACATCATCCTCGGCAACCCCGACGCCCCTGATGATGCGATCCAGAAAGCAGCCAGTGCTGCCGGCTTATTCGACCCGAACACCAACCTCCCCAGCGGGCTCGATACCCCGATCGGTGAGCACGGGACGGGAATCTCTGGGGGGCAGCGCGCGCGCGTCGGCATCGCACGCGCGCTACTCAATAATCCCCGGGTGCTCGTGCTTGACGAACCGACAGCCTCGCTCGACCCTGAAGCCGATGCCGCGATCATGGACTTTCTGAACCGGTCAGAGGATCGTGCCGTACTACTGATCGCACACCGACCCGACACAATCGCCACGACGAACCGCATCATCCGACTGGGGGCCTGATACACGATGCCCAGCAATGCCGTGAAAGAGGGCTGCTCCACAAGTTGGGGACACCTGAACCAGACACATCTGCCACATTGAGCACCACCCTGCATGACAGCTACGGCACCGTAATCTCTCCCGTCCACAGGGTCCAGAACGGCCGATCTGACACAGATCTGCTCACTCGGGTATACCCGTGTGGGACGCCGGAAGCGGCTCGCCTCCGGCATGCGAATCTATCCTCAGCCCTCGGGGTTTACTGGATT
Organism: Cellulomonadaceae bacterium; assembly: GCA_052086865.1. Classification (GTDB taxonomy): domain Bacteria; phylum Actinomycetota; class Actinomycetes; order Actinomycetales; family Cellulomonadaceae; genus Flavimobilis. The sequence continues at coordinate 1,249 of JBQGOU010000148.1, read as the reverse complement.
CCCTCGGTGGGTAGCGGGCGGCGAGTGTGTGGTAGCGCCGCCGCCCGCGATCCGAACGGCAAGAGATGAGGAGCTATGCCCGAAGAGAGCGGACGCACGAAGACACTTGGAGAACACATCGCCCGCCGGCGTCGTGAGCTCGGGCTGACGCAGGAAGAGTTGGCGGCCCTGCTCCACAGCTCCGCCCGCACCGTGCGCGACTGGGAGCGGGGCCACTCTCTCCCTGCGCCGGAGAATCACCGTCTACTCGAGCTGGCAATGAACTGGGTGACCTACGTCAGCGAGGTCGTCGACGGGTGGGAGCCCTGGAATGCCACCAGCTTGCACTTCCAGATCCGCCTTCCACGTGCCGCCCGGAAGGCCCCTCCGGGGCGGGAAGAGGTCTGGCGTCGAGCGCAAGAGAAGAAGGAGCTCTTCTACGAATCTCCGGACCCCTCGCCGAGCTCGAAGTCCACAAGTGCACGTCTGATGTAGTGGTTGCTCACGATCAGCAGAAGATCCAGGAGTGTTCCTTGCTCGGCTTGCTGCGGCACTGGTCTCTCGCAGCGGCCTCATCGAGCAGGGCCTGCAGCGGCACGTCGCTCTTCTCGAGGTTATTCACGTAGAGACCTTCGCACTCGTAGTCGAGTATGCCCTGGCTGCCCTTCGCTCGATAGGCGGTGCGCAGCTGCCGTACGTAGCGATCAGCCTGGTCCACAGGAAGAGTCTTGTCGATCTGCATTCCCACGCAGTCGATCTGGAACTTCGGCTTCCCAGCCAGGGTGAACCCGGAGAACCACAAGAAGACGTCTGCGTAAGCGGTGTAGCCATGGGAGCGGGCATCTTCGACAATTTCTAGGGTCGCGGTGCTGGGCCAGTCCACGTCGCTGATGGTCAGCTGGTTGCTGTGCTCTTTGAGGAGGGCGGGCCAGTCGATGTAGTCCCAGAACCGACAGATCTGGGGCGATCCAGCCTCAGGCCACATGACGAAGCAGCCCTTCGTGGCCCTGATGAGCCAGCGAGGCATGCGCCATGGGCAAAGAATGCGCATTCGGTCATCATCAACGCTGAGGAGGGCGTTGTTGAGGAAGTGCTCCTCCCGGGCGTCGATGAAGCGGGAGGGCCAGCCCAAGATTCGTTTACGTGCGCGACGGAGAACGGTGCCGAGGCGGTATGGGTTCCCCGTCTGGGAAAGGACCGTCCCGAGCCAGTAGGCATGTCCGGCGTCGTTGGCCTCATACCAATCGCCGGTGTCCTTGACGGTGTCGCG
>JBQGOU010000147.1:0-7998 GCA_052086865.1 Cellulomonadaceae bacterium | reverse complement strand
CCGCCCGCTGCGTGTGCGGACGCCCCCAGGTCGTGCGCACGGCGCCGCGTCTGGAGAACGGCACGCCCTTCCCGACGACGTTCTACCTCACCCACCCCGCACTCGTCGCCGCGGCGAGCACGCTTGAGGCGAACGGCGTCATGCGGGAGATGACCGCACGGCTGGCCGAGGACCCCGAGCTCGCCGCCGCCTACGCCCGGGCGCACGAGCACTACCTCGCGCAGCGGGCGGGTCAAGTGCCTGCACGTGCTGGTCGCCCACGCCCTGGCCGCCGGTCCCGGGGTGCAGCCGCTCGGCGACGAGGCGCTCGGCCTGATCGGGTGGTCCGCGCAGCGCTGCGACTGCTGAGCCGCCGCCCGGTTGGTTCCCTTTCGCCGAGACCGAGGGTTGGTTATCCATGCCGAGGGTGGCAACCCTCGGTTTCGGTGTCTGACCCTCGGTCTCGGCGGGCGCCGGGGCGGGCGCTGGGCCAGGGCTGGGCCAGGAATGGGTTGGGTGGGCGTGGTGGGTGGGCAGTGGCAGGATGGTCGCCGTGATACGTGTAGCCGCCATCGACTGCGGGACCAACTCCATCCGTCTGCTGGTCGCGGACGTCGACCCCGCCACGAACCAGGTCCATGACCTGACCCGTCGCATGGAGGTCGTGCGCCTGGGCCAGGGCGTCGACCGCACCGGGGAGCTCGCTCCGCAGGCGCTGGCCCGCACCCTGGAGATGACGCGGGAGTACGGCCGCGAGATCCTCGCACGGGGAGCCCGCCACATCCGGTTCGTCGCCACGTCCGCCACCCGGGACGCACGCAACCGGCAGGAGTTCGTCGACGGCGTGCGGTCGATCCTCGGGATCGAGCCGGAGGTCGTGGACGGTGCGGAGGAGGCGGCGCTGTCCTTCCGTGGCGCCGTCAGCCGGATCGGGGGCCAGCACCCGGGGCCCTTTGTCGTCGTCGACCTGGGCGGGGGGTCCACCGAGCTGGTGCTCGGCGCCGAGGCGCCGCAGGCGGCGTACTCGATGGACGTGGGCTGCGTCCGGATGACCGAGCGGCACCTGCGCTCGGACCCGCCGGCGCCCGCCGAGATCGCCGCCGCGCGCGCCGACGTGCGCACCGCGCTGGACGACGCCGCCCGCGTCGTGGACCTCGGGGCGGCCCGCACGCTCGTCGGCCTCGCCGGCTCGGTGACGACGGTCACCGCAAGCGCGCTCGGACTCGAGCGCTACGACTCGAGCGCCATCGACGGCTCCGAGCTGTCGGTCGCGGACGTGCTCGCCGCCTGTGAGCGCCTGCTGCTCGCGAGCCGGGCCGAACGCGCGGCCCTCGGGTACATGCACCCCGGCCGCGTCGACGTCATCGGGGCGGGCGCCCTGGTGTGGTCCGAGGTCGTGCAGCGCGTGCAGCGCGACGTGGCCGCCGCAGGCGGCGCCCTGACCACGGTGCTGACCAGCGAGCACGACATCCTGGACGGCATCGCCCTGAGCGCGGCGGACCGCGCCGCGCCGTGACCGCTGCGGGCGCCACGACCCCGCGGGTGCTTGCCGCACTCGCCGTGCCCGCGATGCTCGGTGTCGGCGCGGTGCTCGCCGTGCAGGCGCAGATCACCGGCCGGCTGGCCGCGGCGTTGGGCGGCGGGCCGCCCGGAGGGGCGCTTGCCGCGCTGTGGAGCTTCGGCTCCGGTCTGGTCATCGTCTCCGTCGTCGTCCTCCTCTCGCCGGCCCGACGCGCCGGGGTGCGGGTGCTGGCGTCGTCGGTGCGCGGGCGGGCACTGCCCCGCTGGTACTTCCTGGGCGGTGCGCTCGGCGCGTTCCTCGTGGCGTCCCAGGCGCTTGCGGTGCCCGTCGTCGGCGTTGCGCTGTTCACCGTCGCCCTCGTAGCCGGGCAGACCGTGAGCGCGCTCGCCGTCGACCATGCCGGTCTGGGCCCGGCCGGACGCCAGCGGGTCACCATGGCGCGGGTGGTCGCCACCGTGCTCACGATCGCCGCGGTTCTGGTCACGGTGGCCGGCCGGCTCCAGGGGGCGGGGGCGCTGGCGGCCGCGGCACTCGTGGTCGTGCTCCTGCCGCTGGCGGCCGGCATGGCCGGGTCCTTCCAGCAGGCGTTCAACGGCCGTGTGGCCGGACTCACCGGGTCCTGGGTGGCGACCTGGAACAACTTCGTCGCCGGGACGGCGGTGCTCGCCGTGTTCGCGGCCGCGACCCGGGTGGGCGCCGCGCCCGTGCCCGCCCTGCCCTCGCTCGCGACGCACGGCTGGCTGTACCTGTCCGGCGTGCTCGGCGTGCTGTTCGTCTGGGCCAACGCCGTCCTCGTGCGGGCCCACGGGGTGCTCGTGCTCGCCGTGTGCATCGTGGCCGGTCAGGTCGTCACGGCCACGGCGCTGGACCTGGCCGGTGGCGGGCCGGGCGGGCCGGGCACGGCCGTGGGAGCGGCGCTGACCATCGCCGGGGTGCTGCTCGCCGTCACCGCCCAGCGGCGTGCATCCGGGCCGGGGTCACGGGTGGCGCGCGCGGACGAGACCGGCGGGTGAGGAGGGACTGTGGGTGGCGTCACCGCCCGCCCGAGTTTCTTCCGAGCCGCACCAGGACTACCGTGGGACCATGCCTCAGAACGAACTGACCGCGGTTGATGCTGCCCAGAACGCGTCCGCCCCGGCTCCCAAGCCTCGCAAGGTGCCCCGCATCGTCGTGCTCGGCGGCGGCTCCGTCGGCCTGTACGCCGCGAAGCGGCTGCGCAAGCGGCTCGGCCGGCGCGAGGCCGCAATCGTCGTCGTCGACCCGCGCCCGTACATGACGTACGCGCCGTTCCTGCCCGAGGCTGCCGCGGGGTCGATCGAGGGCCGCCACGTCGTGGCGCCGCTGCGCCGCGCGCTGAAGAACGTCGACGTGCTCCAGGGTCGCGTCGTGCAGATTGCCCACGGGGACCGCAAGGTCATGATCAACCCCGAGGAGGGCGCGGCGTACACGATCACCTACGACCACCTCATCGTGGGTCTCGGGTCCGTGGCCCGCACCCTGCCCATCCCCGGGCTGGCCGAGGAGGCCATCGGCTTCAAGACCGTCGAGGAGGCGATTGCGGTCCGCAACCACGTCCTCAACCGTATCGACGTCGCGTCCTCCACCTGGAACGTCGAGCTGCGCAAGAAGATGCTCACCTTCGTGTTCGTCGGCGGCGGTTTCGCGGGCATCGAGGCGCTCGGTGAGGTCGAGGACATGGCCAGGGCCGCGGTGAAGTACTACCCCGAGCTGGACGACTCGGAGCTGCGCTTCGTGCTCGTCGAGGGCAGCCCGCGCATTCTCCCGGAGGTGTCCGAGGAGCTGGGCGGGTACACGCTCGAGCAGCTGCGCAAGCGCAACATCGAGATCCACCTGTCGACCTTCCTGAACTCGTGTGAGGACGGGCACGTCGTGCTCTCCAACAAGACCGAGTTCGACTCCGAGACGATCATCTGGACCGCCGGGGTCAAGGCGAACCCCGTGCTGAAGAACTCCGACCTGCCGATCGACAAGCTGGGTCGCGTCGTGTGCCTGCCGACCCTGCAGGTCGTCACCGAGGACGGCGAGGTCGTGCCCGAGGCCTGGGCGGCCGGGGACTGCGCGGCGGTTCCGGATCTGGAGAACCCCGGCAAGACCTGCCCGCCCAACGCCCAGCACGCCATCCGTCAGGCCAAGCACCTGGGGGACAACCTCGCGCGCACGCTGCGCAGCTCCGAGGTGACCGAGTACCGGCACCGCAACGTGGGTGCCGTCGCCTCGCTCGGGATGTACAAGGGTGTGGCGCAGATGTTCGGGCGGGTCAAGGTGCGCGGGCCGCTGGCCTGGGTGCTGCACCGCACCTACCACGTGATGGCGATGCCGACCCTGAACCGTAAGATCCGCATCATGGCCGGCTGGACCGGGGCGCTGTTCCTCAAGCGTGAGGTCATCTCGCTCGGGTCGATCCACGACCCGCGCGCCGAGTTCCGCACCGCGTCCAACCCCCCGAAGCTTCCGCCGGTGGACCCCGAGCTCGTGGTCACCGCCCCGGACGTGAAGAAGCTCGTCGATGAGTCCACGAGTGCGTCCGCCGCGGCGGCCGAGCACGTCGACGTCGCCACCACCGAGGACGGCACCCAGATCGGCGGGACCCCGACCCCGGGTGCGTAGTCTGCCCCGCAGGTGACGCCGGGGCGCCGGTGTGGTTCGCTACCGCAAGGACCCACGAGCTCCAGGGACGAGGCACCATGGGCGACGAGATCTCGGCAACCGCCTTCACGCGCGCGGACCACACCCGCTACCGCGAGAAGGTGCACCGCTGCCTCGACACCCTGGAGGCCATGCTCGACGCCGGGGCCTTCGTCGAGGACGAGTGGCGCACCGGTCTCGAGATCGAGCTGAACCTCGTCGATGCGGACATGCGTCCGTTCCTCGACAACCAGGCCGTGCTCGAGCGGATCGACGACCCGGCGTACCAGACCGAGCTGGGCCGGTTCACGATCGAGCTCAACGTCGAGCCGCGGCGCATCGACGGCCAGTCCCTGCAGCAGTTCGAGTCCGCCCTGCGACGCAACCTCAACCGGGCGCGGGACCGCGCCGGGGACGTCGGCGCCGGCCTCGTGATGATCGGCACCCTGCCCACCCTGCCCCCGCCGCCCGGGAACCGGCAGTGGTTCAGCGACAGTGCGCGCTACCGGGCTCTCGACGACGCGGTGATGGGCGCCCGGCGCGAGGACGTGATCCTCGACATCGACGGCCCGGAGCCGCTGCTTCTGACGAGTGACTCGATCTCGCCCGAGGCGGCCTGCACCTCGACCCAGCTGCACCTGCAGGTCACCCCGGACCGGTACGCGGCCTACTGGAACGCCGCGCAGATGCTCGCCGGCCCGCAGCTGGCCCTTGGGGCGAACTCACCGTTCCTGTTCGGGCACCATCTGCAGGCCGAGACGCGGATCGAGGCCTTCACCCAGTCCACCGACACCCGCTCCCCGGAGCTGCGCAACCAGGGGGTGCGCCCGCGCGTGTTCTTCGGGGACCGGTGGATCACCTCGATCTTCGACCTGTTCGAGGAGAACGCGCGCTTCTTCCCCGCGCTGCTGCCGCAGTGCTCGTCCGAGGACCCGGCCGAGGTCTTCGCCGCAGGGGGCACGCCGTCGCTTGCGGAGCTGCGCCTGCACAACGGCACCATCTACCGGTGGAACCGGCCGATCTACGACGTCCAGGACGGGCGGCCGCACCTGCGCGTGGAGAACCGGGTGCTGCCCGCAGGCCCCAGCGTGCTCGACACGCTCGCCAACGCGGCCTTCTTCTACGGTGCCGTCGTCGAGCTCGTGCTGGACGAGCGACCGGCCTGGTCCCGGATGTCCTTCGACGCGGCGCGGGAGAACTTCACCGCGGCCGCCCGGGACGGGATCGAGGCGCGCCAGTACTGGCCGGGCATCGGGGAGGTCGACGCGGACGAGCTGGTGCTGCGCCGGCTGCTCCCGCTGGCCGCCCGGGGCCTGCACCGCCTGGGCGTCGACTCGCGGGTGGCCGGCCAGTACCTCGACATCATCGAGTCCCGGGCCCGGATGCGCCGCAACGGAGCCACCTGGCAGGTCATGGCCGTCCGCGGCTTCGAGGCCCGAGGCCACGACCGCGCCGAGGCCCTGCGCCTGATGCTGGGCGAGTACGTGCGCGGCATGCACGACGGCGCGCCCGTGCACACCTGGCCCGTTCCCTGAGCGGGCCGGGCGCCTATCATCGCCATCGTGAGCGCCGCATGATCCCGCTGTCCGATGACAACCGTTCGGTCCGCGTGCTGCCCTGGGCCACCTACGCGCTGGTCGCGATCAACCTGGTCGTGTGGGTCGTGATGTGGGCGAGCCCCGCAGCGGACCAGCAACAGTTCTACGACCGCTTCGCCGCGACCCCGGCCGACGTGGTCCACGGCGGGCCCAGCGCCTGGGTGACGCTGTTCACCTGCATGTTCCTGCATGCCTCCTGGGCGCACGTGCTCGGCAACATGCTGTACCTGTGGATCTTCGGGGACAACATCGAGGCGGCGATGGGGCACCTGCGCTATCTCACCTTCTACGTGGTCTGCGGGGTTGTGGCCAGCGCCGTGCAGGTGCTCGTCGACCCCGCCAGCACCCTGCCGCTGGTCGGGGCGAGCGGCGCCATTGCGGGGGTTCTGGCGGCCTACATCGTCCTGTTCCCCCGGGGCATGGTGCGCACGCTGATCGTCATCATCCCGCCGTTCTTCGCGATCCGGCTGCTGCCCGCCTGGTTGCTGATCGGGTTCTGGATCGTCACCCAGTTCTTCGCGGGCATCACCTCCGTGGGCGGCAGCGACCAGGGTGGCACGGCATACTTCGCGCATATCGGCGGGTTCGCCGCCGGACTCCTGCTTGCCCGGCTGTTCGTTCGTCTCGGCGGAGTCGAGGGCCGGCTGCAGACCCTGCGCCGTGGACCGGGTCGTGCCCCCCGCCCGGACGATCCGCCAGGCTGGTAGCCGCGCTCGAGCGCGGCTCGGGCCGCGGGGCGTGACGGCGACGATCGCCGGTGCGGGGCGTTCCGCCGGATCAGCGGCCGGTCAGGCGCCGGGCCAGGCCGAGCACCGACGGGCGCTCGCGGCGCGAGGCGGCCAGCCGCATCCAGGTGGCCACCCCCACGCCGACCCCGACGAGCCCCGGCACGGACACCCCGGCGACCGTCGGGGGTGTGCGGCGCGAGACCAGCTGCGCGGAGGCCAGGATGGAGGCGGCCGCGATGCCGCCGTCGACGAGGCGGTCCGTGAGATGGTCCGGGTCCTCCAGCTTGAAGTTGATCGACACCTCGCCCTTGCGCAGCTCCGTGAGCGCCGCGGACAGGTCGTCGGGCAGGGTCTGGGCCAGTCGTGCCCAGCGCCGCCCCGTGTGTGCCCCCTCGCGGGCGATTCTGCGCGGGGAGAACCGGTGGCGCATCATGTCGCGGACATAGGGGGCGAGCATCTGCGTGACGTCGAGGTCCACGCCCACCGCCGTCGCCAGCCCCTGCAGCCCGAGCACGACGCGGAACAGCAGCATCAGGTCCGTGGGCAGGGTGAGGCGATGGCGGTGCATGACGGCCATGCCGCTCTCGATGATCGTCGCCACGTCCATCCGGTCGACCTGGACGAACACGGAGCGATCCATCCAGTCCTCGAGGTCGGCGCGCAGCCGCTCCAGATCCGTGCCCGGCGGCGGCGCGGAGACGTCGACGACGGCGTCGATGACGGCCTCGACGTCGCGTGTGCCGATGGCGATCACCAGCCGTTCGAGCTGGTCGCGCCGCGTGGGGGTCAGGCGGCCCACGTCCCCGAAGTCGAGGATCGCCACGGTGCGGTTCCCCGGGAGCAGGAAGTTGCCGGGGTGCGGGTCCGCGTGGAAGACGCCGTCGCGGAAGATCATCTGCAGGTAGATCTCGGCGACCCGGTGGGCGAGATCGTTCGGCTCCCAGCCGGCGCGCTCGATCGACGCGCGGTCCGTCAGCGTGCGTCCTTCCAGCCGAGTCATGGTCAGCACGCGCCGTGCGGTGAGATCGGCGAAGGGCTCGGGGATGGCGACGTCGGGCTGGTCGGCGAAGCTGGCGCGGAAGCGCCGCAGGTTCTCCGCCTCGCTGCGCAGGTCGAAGGCGCCGGTGAGCATCGTGGCGAACTCCTCGAGGAGCCGTGTGGGGCGCAGGCGCGCGATCTCGGGGTCGTCGGCCTCGAGCTGGGCGGCCAGCGCCCCCATAATCGCGAGGTCGGCACGCGCGGTCTCCGGGGCGCCGGCGTGGACGACCTTGACGACCGCACGGGTGCGGTCGGGCAGTGTGGCCTTGTGCACCTCGGCGATCGACCCGGAGGCCATGGCCGTGCGCTGGAACGAGCCGAACAGGTCCTTGACCGAATGCCCGAGCTCGGACTCGACCGTGCGGAGGGCCGCGCCGTCCGGGTCGGGCGCGACGCCTGACTGCAGCTGGCGCAGGTCTGCGGCGATCTGCGCGCCGACCAGGTCCGGGCGCATGCTCAGCGTCTGCCCGAGCTTGATCCAGCTGGT
>JBQGOU010000146.1:6702-8014 GCA_052086865.1 Cellulomonadaceae bacterium | reverse complement strand
ATGCTGCTCACCAGCAGCTCCACCCGGCAGCCCGCACCCTGCCCGCCGGCGGGCCGTTGCCGGCATGCGCTTCGCCGCCCTCATGGTCGCGGCGATCCCGCTGTCCGCCTATCTGACGAACCTCGTGCCGTGGTGGCGTGCCGGCGTCCCCTGGCTCGCCGTGACGGGGGTGCTGGCGGGCTGGGCGCTGCTGCTGACCGCCGTATGCCTCGCCCCGCCCTGGCGGGACCGGCTGCTAGCACCTGTTGGACTGCTCGCCGGCCTCACCGCCGTGTTCCTCGCCATCGACGTGATCACCGGGGCGCGCCTGCAGCTGACGTCGCTCATGGGGACCCAGCCGCTGGTTGCGGGACGCTTCTACGGCTTCAACAACAGCGCGTTCGCGCTGTTCGCGACGACCACGGTGCTGACCGCGACCGTCATCGGCAATGCCCTGGTGATGCGCGGCCACCGCCGCTGGGCCACGGCCGCGGTGGCGGCGATCGGGGTGGTGGCCGTCGCCCTCGACGGTCTGCCGGGCATCGGCGCCGACTTCGGGGGCCCCCCGGCGCTCGTGCCCGCCTTCGTCGTCCTGACGCTCCTGACCGCCGGCGTCCGCCTCACCTGGGGCCGGGTCGTGATCACGATCACCGCGACCGTGGCCATCGTGGTCGCCTTCGCCGTCGCGGACTGGCTGCGCCCCGCGGACGAGCGCACGCACCTCGGCATCCTCGTGCAGACCACGCTCGACGGCGGTCTCGTTCCCGTCGTGCGGCGCAACCTCGACCAGAACCTGTCCAACCTGTTCGGCAGCACGTTCAGCCTCCTCGCGCTTGGCGGGCTGGCGGTGCTCGGAATCGCCGTGGCCGGCGCGCGCCGGGCGGCGCGAGAGGCTCCGCTACGCCGCCTCATGGACGCGGTTCCGCTGATGCGGGCCGGCCTTGTGGCCCTCGGCGTCGCCGCGGTGCTGGCATTCGCACTCAACGACTCCGGGGTGCTCATCCCCGGTGTCGGGCTGTCGATCGCGGTGCCGCTGATCACCGCGGCGTGCGTGAACCAGGAGATCACCGAGCGCGCGAACGCGCGCAGGGCGGCGGTTCCCCCCGTTCCGACCGGGCCCTGACCGCTTGCTCAGCGCCCGCGGTGCAAGGCGCTGCGCACCCGGCGCGCATTCACCGCGAGCAGCACGTCGCGGTACTGCGCAGCACGGTGCATGGTCCCGCGAAGATCGGCCGGGCTCGGGCGGTGGCGCAGATCGCAGGGGATCTCGACGGCGACATAGCCCTGTCGCAGCAGATCGATCGTCATGCCGGTCTCCACCCCCCACCCGTGC
>JBQGOU010000146.1:0-6692 GCA_052086865.1 Cellulomonadaceae bacterium | reverse complement strand
TGGCGGCCTCGAAGGCCTGGCGGGTCAGGCACCGCTGCCCGGACAGCGGCTGGGTGGGGGACCAGCCGGTGAGCTTGGCAATGGAACGCCGGGCGAGCCCGACGACGATGCCCCGCCCGCCCGCGCCCGGCTGGGGCGGCAGGAGCGCAATCGACACGTCGGCGGCGCCCTCGAGCACCGGGGGGACCAGGGGCGCGGTGTTCACCGCGGTCTCGCCCAGGTCCGCGTCGAGGAAGAGCAGCAGGCGGGGTGGCCGGTCCTCCGAGTCCCGCATCGCGACGACAGCGGCACCGGTCTCCATCGCCGCGGCCTTGCCCCGGTTGTGCGAGTGCCGCACGACGACGGCGCCCGCGTCGCGGGCCACGTGCTGGGTGTCGTCGACGCTTCCGTCATCGACCACGAGCACCATGTCGACGTAGGGGATCGCCCGCGCGGCGCGCACCGTCGCCGCAATGCGGCGCACCTCGTCCTTGGCCGGGATCACCACGGCGACGCGCTGTCGGATCCGCCCTCTGCCCGAGCCCACGGGCCGCGGAGTCTTCGCCTCGGGGAGTCCCGCTTCGCTGTCCTGGCCGTCCACGGATGAAAGCCTAGTGGAGACCATGAACCTCCGCAGAATCGGTAGCCGCGGCAAAGGGCACGCAAAGGCCCGGGTGCGGGCCGATGCGACCTCAGCGCAGCGTGACCTGCCGGGAGATGATCCCCGCACGGGCGCGGCGCTCGTCATAGGTCAACGGCTCGTCCGAGGCGACGGCTGGCTCGAGGCGCGCGCTCAGCTCGACGGCACCGGCCTCGATGTCGTCCAGGCCCGCGGCGGGGACCAGGTCCCACACGGGAACGACGATGCCGCACGAGCGGAAGGCGCCGAGGAAGCGCGAGTCGCCGATTCCCGCCTCACGACGGGCCTGAAGCCGAGCAAGGGCATTGATCAGCCGGTCCTCGTCCACGGCCATCGACCACCGCAGGAACCGCTTGGGGCCGAAGGTCGACACGTAGGCCGAGTCGACGCCGGTGAGCTTCACCGTCGGGACGAGGTCCTCGCTCGCCTGCTCGAGCGCAGCCTTCGCCTCCGCATCGAGCTTCTGGTCGGGGGCGAACCAGAAGGAGAAGTCGTCGTGGACCGTCACCTCGAAGGGGACGCTCGGGTCCAGCACATCCTGCAGCCGCGGCCCGGGTCCGGGCAGCGCGCCGCCGGGCACGGACGTGCCCGGTTCCGCCGCAAGCGCCGTGAGCAGGTCCGCCGCGTAGTCCCGGCTCACGTCCCCCGACCCGGCCAGGCCCTGCAGCGACAGCAGCACCGCCCCGTCGGTGCGGTGCAGCGCACGCCAGCCGGCGGGCAGGGTCGTCACGACGAGCACGTCGCATGCGCCGTGCTCGGCCGTGGTGCGGGCCGTCGCCGTCGCCGCCGGGACGACCTCGCGGAGCGCGACCCAGTCGGCCTCCCCGGGAAGACCCTCGAACGGACGCAGCACGAACTCGTGGTTTGCCTTAGCCATGGGGGCGAGCCTACCGGCCGACGCGCCCCGGAACGCATCGGTGCGCGGGGCTGCGCCAAGTGGCAGGATCAGAGCATGGACCCTCGCGCCGGAACCCCTGCCCGCCCTGAAGACCTCATCGACGTCGATGCTGTGATCGGCGCCTACTACGACCGCACCCCGGATCTGGACGACCCGGCCCAGCGCGTCGTGTTCGGCACCTCCGGGCACCGCGGGTCGAGCCTCGAGGGCGCGTTCAACGAGGCCCACATCGTGGCCATCACGCAGGCGATCGTCGAGTACCGGCGCGCGCAGGGCACCGACGGCCCGCTGTTCATCGGCCGCGACACGCACGCACTGTCCCTGCCTGCGTGGCGCACCGCGCTCGAGGTGCTTGCGGCTGCGGGCGTCGAGGTGCACGTCGACGCCCGCGACTCCTACACCCCGACGCCGGCGGTCTCCCACGCCATCCTCATCCACAACGGCGCCGCCACCTCGCAGGGTGTGCGCACGCAGGGACCGGGGCTGGCCGACGGCATCGTCGTGACCCCCTCCCACAACCCCCCGCGCGACGGCGGGTTCAAGTACAACCCGCCGCACGGCGGTCCCGCAGGCTCCGAGGCGACGGGCTGGATCGCGGCCCGTGCGAACGAGATCCTGCGCTCCGGGGTGGGCCAGGTCTCGCGCGTGAGTCTGGAGACCGCCCTCGGGGCGGAGAGCACGCGCCGGCACGACTTCCTGTCCGCCTACACCGACGACCTCGCCGACGCGCTCGACCTCGACGCGATCCGCGCGGCCGGGGTGCGTATCGGCGCGGACCCGCTCGGCGGGGCCTCCGTCGAGTACTGGGGCGCCATCGCGGAGCGCTACGGCCTGGACCTGACCGTCGTGAACCCGACGGTCGACCCGCGCTGGGCCTTCATGACACTGGACTGGGACGGCAAGATCCGCATGGACTGCTCCTCCCCCAGCGCCATGGCCTCGCTCGTGCACGCCATGCGACCCGACGGCGGCGGAGCCGCACCGTTCGACATCGCGACGGGCAACGACGCGGACTCGGACCGGCACGGCATCGTGACGCCCGACGGCGGCCTGATGAACCCCAACCACTATCTCGCGGTGGCCATCAGCTACCTGTACGGCGGAGCACGGCCGCAGTGGCCGGGGAACGCGGCCGTCGGCAAGACCCTCGTCTCCTCCGCCCTCATCGACCGTGTGACCGCCAGCCTGGGCCGGCGCCTGGACGAGGTGCCGGTCGGCTTCAAGTGGTTCGTACCCGGCCTGCTCAGCGGCGACGTCGGCTTCGGTGGCGAGGAGTCCGCAGGGGCCTCCTTCCTGCGCCGTGGCGGCAGCGTGTGGACGACGGACAAGGACGGGATCCTGCTCGCCCTGCTCGCGTCCGAGATCCAGGCGACCACCGGTCGCTCTCCCTCCCAGCACCACGACGAGCTCGTCGAGCAGTTCGGCCGGTCCTGGTATGCACGCATCGACGCCCCGGCCACCCTCGAGGAGAAGGCGACGCTGGCCGCGCTCACCCCGGAGCAGGTGCGCTCCTCCGAGCTCGCGGGTGAGGAGATCACCGGCACGCTCACCACCGCCCCCGGGAACGGAGCGCCCATCGGCGGCCTCAAGGTGACGACGCCGAACGCCTGGTTCGCCGCCCGGCCGTCGGGCACCGAGAACGTGTACAAGATCTATGCGGAGTCCTTCGTCTCGGCCGATCATCTGACCCAGGTCCAGGAGGCCGCGAAGGAGCTCGTCGCCCAGGCGCTGCGCTGAACCGGCAGGGAATCTCCGGGACGACCCGGGTGAATTCGGGGGTTCGGCGTGCCGAACCCGACGGGGCGGGCTAACGTCTGGCCTGGCCGACGCACCGCAGGGTGCGACCCCAGATGTTCCCGAGGAGAGTACGACCCATGCGCAACCGCCGCACCATCACCCAGCGCAGTCTGGCCGCCCTGACCGCCGCCGGGCTCGCCGTCGCCCTGGCAGCCTGCTCCGGCGACGACGCCCCGGAGGAGACCACCGCAGAGACCACCACCGAGGCGGCCGCGGAGCCGACCGAGGAGGAGACCACGCCCGCCGAGGAGGAGACGACGGACGAGGCCACCGCCGAGGCCCCGGCAGGCGACGGCTCGACCCCGGAGTGGGCCAAGCCGCTGGCGACGCCCGGCGAGCTGCTCACCACCATCGAGGGCGAGGGCTTCACGGTCGACGTGTACGAGGTCGGCACCACCACCTCTCCCAAGGACGGGCTGTTCGTCGACCCGGAGGAGAACAACCCGATCATCGCGGAGGGCGACGAGATCGTGTTCGTGAACTATGTGTTCACCAACACCGGCTCCGAGGCCATCCCGCTGTCCTACAGCCTCGTGTCCGTCGACGCCCGCTACGACGACTGGCCGTACCTGGGCGGCATGGACACCATCACCGGCAACGACCTGTACGAGGAGATGGGCGTCAACACCGAGGGTGTCCTGCCCGGCTCGGGTGACGCCCCGTTCGCGTGGGAGCCCGGCACCTCCTTCTCCTACGGCGAGAACTTCAGGTACCAGGCCGACTCGCCCATCACCTTCAAGGTGACGCTCACCCCGGCGGACGACGCGGGTGACCTCGTGCACGACGAGCGCCAGGAGCTCGAGGGTTCGGCGACCATCAGCTAGTCGCACCCCTCAGCCTCCTCGGGCCCCTGGCGACCCTTCCCGGACGTCAGGGGCCCGAGCCGTGCCACGGGTGCGAAGATGACCCCATGGCGTTCGGTGGGCCCTATCGGGCGGTTCTCGCGCGGCCCGGTGCCCTCGCGTTCTCCAGTGCCGGGCTGGTCTCGCGGCTGCCCATGTCGATGGTCGGCATCGGCCTCGTGCTCATGGTGCAGTCCTACTACGGCTCCTACGCGCTCGCTGGGCGTGTCTCCGCCGTCTTCGTCGTCGCCCAGGCGATCTTCGGCCCGCAGTTCGCCCGCCTGATCGACCACCACGGCCAGGCGCGGGTGATGCGGCCACTGCTGGCCGTGTCCGCAAGCTTCCTCACCGCCCTCGTCGTCGCCGCAACCCTGGTGGCGCACTCGTGGTGGCTGTACGCCTTCGCCGCGGTGTCCGGGGCGACGATCGGGTCGATGGGCTCGCTCGTGCGCGCCCGCTGGTCGACGACGCTGTCCGACCCGCGCGAGCTGCACACCGCCTACTCCCTCGAGTCCGCCCTGGACGAGCTCGTCTTCGTCGTCGGGCCGGTGCTCGCCACCTTCCTCGCGACCAGCGTGACGCCGTACGCGGGCCTTGTCGTCCCGCTCGTCGCCATGGTGGGCGGCGGCTACTGGTTCCTCTCGCTGCGCGACTCCGAGCCGGCACCCCGTCCGCGCGTGGTCGGGCAGCCGCGACCCTCCGTGCTGCGTGTGCCGGCGATGATCGTCATCGTCGCCGTGTTCATCGCCATCGGTGCGGTGTTCGGGGCCACCGACGTGGCCACGCTCGCCTTTGCCGAGGAGCAGGGCCGCACAGCCCTGGGCGGCGTGGTGCTTGCCGTGTTCGCCCTCGGCTCGCTGCTGTCCGGACTCGGCTACGGCACGCGTAACTGGTTGTCACCGCTGTGGCAGCGCTTCGTCATCGGCGTCGTGGCGATCGGGGCCGGGGCGAGCCTGTTCTTCGTCGTGACCTCGCTGCCCGCGTTGGCCGCGGTCATGTTCGTCACCGGCTTCGCCATCGCGCCCACGCTGATCAACGGCAACGCCCTCGTCCAGGCCGTGGTGCCCGCGGAGCAGCTCACTGAGGGGCTGACCTACGTCGGCGCCGCGCTCGGCGTCGGTGTCTCCCTGGGCGCCTCGATCTCGGGCGCACGCATCGACGTCGGCGGTGCGCACTCCGGCTTCCTCGTCGTCATCGTCGCGGCCCTCACGGCCGTCGCCGTGACTCTCGCCGGCGCCGCGTGGCTGCGCCGTGACAGCGCTGCGGGAGCCGTCCACGGCGTCGAGATCGACCCCGAGGGCGCCGCACGCCCATAAGCCGCCCGGGCGCGGGTGTGGTGGACGAGACAGGCGAAAACACGGCGTCGGGGGTGCAATGACGCCGTGAAGGCGGGACCATGGACCTAGACCCACACCCCCCTCCGGAAGGTCAACACCGTGGCTAAGCCCAAGATCCACACCGTCGCCGACTTGCTCGTCGCCCAGATCATCGAGGCGGGCGCGACCCGTATCTACGGCATCGTCGGGGACAGCCTGAACCCCGTCGTGGACGCGGTGCGCCGCGCCGCCAAGGCGGGCGAGGACATCGAGTGGGTGCACGTGCGCCACGAGGAGTCCGCGGCCTTCGCCGCCGCCGCTGAAGCCGAGGTGACCGGCAAGCTCGCCGTGTGCGCGGGATCCTGCGGCCCGGGCAACCTGCACCTGATCAACGGCCTGTACGACGCGAACCGGTCCAAGGTCCCGGTGCTCGCGATCGCGAGCCACATCCCGAGCAACCAGATCGGCACGAGCTTCTTCCAGGAGACCCACCCGGATCGCCTGTTCACGGAGTGTTCGGTGTACTCGGAGATGATCTCGGGAGCCAAGCAGGCACCGCGGGTCATCAACTCCGCGATCCACCACGCCTACGGTGCGCCCGGTGTCGCGGTGCTCACCCTGCCCGGCGACGTGGCCGACCTGGACGCTCCGCCGGCGCTCGGCGACATCTCGATCCGCCCGCCCAAGCCGCGCGTCATCCCCGACCCCGAGTCGCTACGGGTGCTCGCCGACGCGATCAACGGCACCTCGAAGATCACCATCTTCGCGGGTGCCGGCGTGCGCGGCGCGCATGACGACGTCATTGCGCTCGCCGACAAGATCGCTGCCCCGATCGGGCACTCGCTGCGCGGCAAGGAGTGGATCCAGTACGACAACCCGCTGGACGTGGGCATGTCCGGCCTGCTCGGCTACGGCGCCTGCTTCGACGCCATGCAGGACTGCGACCTGCTGATCCTGCTCGGCACCGACTTCCCCTACGACGCGTTCCTCCCGCAGGACGTGCGCACCGCCCAGGTCGACATCGAGCCCGAGACCCTCGGTCGGCGCACCCGCCTCGACGTCGCCGTGCTCGGCGACGTGGGCGAGACGGTGCGGGCGCTGCTCCCGCTGGTCGACAAGGCGTCCTCGCGCAAGTTCCTCGACTCCATGCGCAAGCAGCACGTCAAGGCCATGAACGGCGTCGTCGGCGCCTACTCCGGCAAGAGCGCGGAGACGCTCGT
>JBQGOU010000145.1:0-8037 GCA_052086865.1 Cellulomonadaceae bacterium | reverse complement strand
GTGCTCGTCCGCGAGGTCGCGGACGAGGTCGAGGATCTCCACCTGGTAGCGCAGGTCGAGATAGGTCGTGGGCTCGTCGAGGAGGAGCACGCCGGTGTCCTGGGCGAGGCACGTCGCAAGCCAGACGCGCTGCAGTTCGCCTCCGGAGAGCTCGTCCACACCCCGGTCGCCCATCTCGGCCACCCCCGTCAGCTCCATCGCGCGTGCCACCGCAGCGGGGCCGGCGGCGTCGGATCGGCGCCCGCGGCCGCGGTGGGGGTAGCGCCCGTAGCCGACGACGTCCCTGACGGTGACGCCGTCCGGCGTGGGGCGGCTCTGCGAGAGCAGCGTCACGCGGCGGGCGAAGTCCTGCGGGCGCAGGGCGAGCGCATCCGGCGCGTCCGGGAGGCTGACGGTGCCCGACGTCGGTCGGTGCAAGCGCGCGAGCGCGCGCAGCAGGGTCGACTTGCCGCTTCCGTTCGGCCCGATCAGGGCCGTCACCCGCCCGGGCTCGAGTGTCAGCGATGCGCCGTCGACGACGGCGGTCCGCCCGTAGCCGAGGACGAGGTCGCATCCCTGGAGCGCCGGCCCCGTGGGCGTACCCCCGGGCGCCTCCGCACGATCATGTGTCACGGAGGTAAGGCTAACCTCATGGCCGCGGGCATGCGAACCCGTGTCCATCAGGCGACCTGCGATACCGTATCCGCGTGTCCAAGGCCAAGCATCCGCACGGCGGCACCCCCGCCCTGGTGGCCCTCGAGCAGGCCGGCGTGGCTCATACGGTGGTGACCTACACCCACGACGCCGACTCGGGGCTCCCGTTCGGCGCCGAGGCGGCGCAGCGCACCGGGCTGTCCAGCGAGGAGATGTTCAAGACGCTTGTGGTCCGGGCGGACGGGCTCGTCGTCGCCGTCGTGCCCGTCGACCATCATCTCGACCTCAAGGCGCTCGCTCATGCCGTGGGTGCGAAGAAGGCCGAGATGGCCCCGCCGGCCGAGGCGGAACGTGCCACAGGATACGTCGTCGGCGGCATCTCACCGCTGGGGCAGAAGCGCCGGCTGCGCACCGTGCTCGACGACAGCGCGCTGGAACAGGAGCTGATCTACGTCTCGGGAGGTCGGCGCGGGATGTCGATCGGACTTGCGCCGGGCGACCTGGTGCGTCTGACGAGCGCCACCACGGCGCCGATCGCGCGCACAGCGACTCACCGCCCGTAGGCGGCGAAGGGGCGGTTGGTCGGCACGATGTCCTTGCCGAGCGGCATCAGCGAGATCGGGACCAGCTTGAAGTTCGCGATGCCGAGCGGAATGCCGATGATCGTCAGGCACTGGGCGATTCCGGTGGTGATGTGTCCCGCGGCGAGCCAGATCCCGGCCACCAGGATCCAGATGATGTTGCCGAGCACCGAGCCGGCGCCCGCGCTCGGCTTGTCGACCACGGTGCGGCCGAAGGGCCACAGCACGTAGCTGGCGATGCGGAACGAGGCGATGCCGAACGGAATCGTCACGATCAGCACGCAGCAGATCACGCCGGCCACGGCATAGCCGATGGCGAGCCAGAGCCCGGCGAGGACAAACCAGATCAGGTTCAGCAGCGTCTTCATGGTCCGGTGATTATCCCACCTACGACCCACCTACGACCCACCGGCGGCTCAGTCCACGCGGCGGGCCACGACGTAGTCGTCGGAGTCGAAGACGACCTCGAAACGCCCTCCGGTGAGCTTTGCCGCGTACTCGGCCACGTTCTGGGGCGCGTTGGCGCCCCATCCTGTGCGCCGGTCGATCACGGCGTAGTCGGGCTGGGCATCCCCCACGGTGCCGACCCAGTAGACCGTGCGGTCCTCGGTGAGCTGCACGATCAGCCCGATGTCGGTGACGACCGAGCTGCCGGGCGGAACCTGGTCGAGCACCTGGCGCGCGGTGGCGACCCGGTCGGGCTGCGCATAGGTCTCGGGGCGCACCAGATCGCCGAACGGGAAACGCAGGCATGAGACGAGGGAGACGAGCACCATCAGTGCGGGGGCGGCGCGCGCGTAGCCGCGCGCCCACCGACGCGGGGAGGCGCGCAGCAGCCTCAGCCCGTCGATGCCTGCGGCGAACACGATGGGCATGAGGATCACCGAGTAGTGCCAGGTGGAGCCCCAGTAGTACTCGTTCGATCCGGCGAAGCGCCAGAGCAGGGTGGGCACCGCCATGAGCAGAATCGGGGAGCGCAGTGCGACGAAGGCCGTCACGACCAGCAGGAGCAGCACGGTCTCGTACTTGACGGCCGGGGTGAAGATCCCGGCAACGGTGTGCCATGCGCCGGCGAGCAGGTCGCCCGCCCCGGCCCCGCCGGTGTCGGCCCCGGTCGGATCGGTCGACTCGGCGAGCTTGCCCCAGTAGTCGTACCGGCCCTGGGGGTTGAGGATCGGGATGATCACCAGCAGGACGAGCGCCATCCCGGCCGCGCCGATTCCGGCCATCCACACCCCGCGCCGGCGCTGGCCCCACAGCCACAGCACGACGCCGAAGCCGGCCACCGTGAGTCCGAGGTCCTCCTTGACCCCCAGGAGCAGGGCGATCCAGACGCAGGAGGCGGTCCACCGCTTCTCGAGCGCCGCCGCAAGGCCGAAGGCCAGCAGCGGGACAGCGAGCGCGTACTCGTGAAACTGGACGTCGAGCGCGGACTGCACGCCCCAGCTCAGGCCGTAGGCCAGGCCGATCGCCAGGCCGGCCCGGGGCGTGACGAGTCGCTGGGCCGTGCGGGTGAGGGGCACGATCGACACGGCGATCAGCACGCACTGGGCGACCAGCAGCGTCAGCGCCGAGGGAAACACCCGGTAGAAGGGCGCGAGGACCATGAGCAGTGGCGAGAAGTGGTCGCCGAGCTGGTTGAAGCCCGGCCCCTTGATGTCGACGATCGGCCAGCCGAGATTCGCCCAGCCACGCACCGCCTGCTCGAAGATCGCGAGGTCCCAGCTCGGGTTCTCCCACCGGTGCCAGCGCGCGAGGGTCAGGGCGAGGTAGAGGCCGAGGCAAACGAGCGTGATCGCGGCCACGGGCCACCACGGCGCCGTGGGTGCCGCGCCGGACGGCGTCGACGGGGCAGCCGGCGTCACCTGGGCGGACGGCGTCGCGTCATGCGGCGCGGGCGAGTCACTCACCGGACCATCATGACGCACCCCGGGCCCTACGATGGGTGTCTGTGAGCACCTCGACAGCCGACCGGATCGCGGCGGCTCGTGAACGGATCGCCCGGGCGAGTGACGCCGTCGGCCGCGACCCGGGCGATGTGCGACTCCTCCTGGCGACCAAGACCATGCCGGCCGACGTCGTGCTCGAGGCCGTGCGCGCCGGGGCGGACCTGATCGGGGAGAACCGCGTGCAGGAGCTGGCCGCCAAGGGCCCCGCCCTGGACACCCTGGCCGAGCGCCCCCAGGTGCACCTGATCGGGCACCTGCAGTCCAACAAGGTCAACGCCGCCCTGCGGTGGGCGGACTGCCTCGAGACGATCGACACGCTGGCCCTGGCGGAGCGGGTGGCCCGTCGGTGCCACGCAGAGAGCCGAGTCCTCGACGTCATGGTGCAGGTCAACACCTCGGATGAGCCCACCAAGTCCGGGGTGCCTCCCGAACAGGCCGCGGAGCTTGCGGACGCGGTCGCCGAGATCGAGGGCCTGCGGCTGCGGGGCTTCATGACGATCGGTGCCAACAGCGACGATGAGCGCGAGGTCCGCGCCTCCTACGCCCGGCTGCGCGCAGTGCGCGACGAGGTGGCGGGGCGGGTCCCCTCGGCCCGCGAGCTGTCGATGGGCATGAGCCGCGACTTCCCCTGGGCCGTTGCGGAAGGGGCGACCATCGTCCGGCTCGGCACGGCGGTGTTCGGCCCGCGCAGCTGACTCGACTCGCCGCCGCGGGCACGCCAGGCACGATTGCCGGGAAACTCCCAGGCTTCGTCCAGCGCCCCTGAAGGTTCGTGCGGTGTGCTCGTGTCTACCGGAAACGAGACGAGCACAAGGAGCAGACCATGTACACACCGACTGCCGGCGGACCGTCCACCCTGACCACCGCGGCACGCGCCGCGCACCCCATGGCGACGAACCAGGCCGTGGCGAACCAGTCCGTCGCCGCCTGGACCTACGCGCGTCACGCCACCGCAGCCCAGGCCGCCGCGGCGAGGACCTACGCGGTGCCCCCCACGCGGTAGTCCCCCGCGCGGGAGCACGGCGCATCCGACTATGCGCTCGCCGCCGCCGGGGACCCCGGGCCGGGGGTGAGCGGGGCGACATCGACCGAGTCGTCGAGGCAGTCGGCCATCGCCTCGAGGAAGCCGATGACGGTCGCCCTTTCGCCCACGGGCACCGCCCGGGCGGCGTCGGCCATCGCGGCGTGCATCGGCCCGAGCCGATCGCGCTCTTCGTGGGCGTGCGCGGTGGCCCGCAGGGTGAGCGCGCGCCGGTCGGTGGGGTGCGGTTCGCGCACCAGGTGCCCCGATGCGGTGAGCCGATCGAGCAGCTTGGTGGTCGCGGCCGTCGACACGCCGAGCTCGACACTGATGTCGGTCGGGGTGACCGTCGCCGCTGAGCGCTCTGCCGCGATGACGAGCTGCAGGGCGCGCATGTCCGCGACGTTCATGCCCATCTGCGCGGCCATGCGCCGGCGCATCTCCTGATCAGATCGGCGAAACCGCCGCACGGCCTCGAGAAGGTCCACGACGTCGTCGTCGTACCAGTACTGCTCGTGCTGGGGAGCGTCCGTCATACACGTATGCTAACTTATGTTTTTACTAACCTAGTTAGCGATTCGGAGGACGGGCCATGACCCTCGACACCCCGCCCGTGCAGGCCCGCACGCTACATCGAGCCGAGGCCTTCTACACCCGGGGCCATGAGACCGCCGCGGCCTGCGACGAAGACTTCCGGATGCTCTGGCAGGCGATGGACCGCCTCTCGCGCGGCGGGAAGTTCCTGCGCTCACGCCTCGTCGCCCTGGCCTACCGCGAGCTCGGCGGGACGGACGCCGACGTCGGGCGGCATGTCGGCGAAGCCGTCGAGCTGCTGCACGAGGGCCTGCTCATGCACGACGACGTCATCGACCACGACGACACCCGGCGCGGGGTGCACAACGTCTCCGGCACCCTCGGCAGGCGGGCGGCACGAGCCGGCGTCGCCCCGGCCAAGGCCGAGCAGTACGCCGCGGCGGCGGGCATCCTCGCCGGCGACCTCGCGCTCGTGGGCGCCACCCGCTGGCTCGCGCTGACCCCGGTCGAGCGCCCCGTGGTCGCGCGGCTGCTCGACATGTTCGAGCACACCGTCATCCTGACCGCGTCCGGCGAGCTCGCCGACGTCCGCTTCAGCCTCGGGGTCGACCTGCACACGCTCGGCGAGATCCTCACGATGGAGGAGCGCAAGACGGCCGTCTACTCATTCGTGCTGCCGCTGCAGGCCGGAGCGGTCTGTGCCGGGGCGCCCGAGCGGGTGGTCGACGGCCTCGGCGGCGTCGGCGCGCTGCTCGGTGTGGCGTTTCAGCTCTGGGACGACCTGGACGGCGTGTTCGGCACCGAGCGTCAGTTGGGCAAGAGCACCCTGACGGACCTGCGCGAGGGCAAGTCCACGGCGCTGATCGCGCATGCGCGCACCACCCGGCACTGGGCCACCGTGGCTGAGCACTTCGGCGACGAGGCGCTGACCGAGGCCCAGGCGCGCAGCGTCGCGGCATTGTTGGAGGAGTGCGGGTCCCGTCGCTTCATCGCCGAGCTCGCCGAGGACTACACGCGCGCGGCCCGCTGCCTGGTCACCGAGCTCGAGCTGCCGACGGCGCTGTCCGCCGAGCTGCTCGACCTCACAAGCACGCGGCGACGTGCGGCATGAGCGATCCGGTGTACGACGCGGTCGCGACCGCGAGCGCCGCACAGGTCATCGCGGGCTACTCGACGTCGTTCGGGTGGGCGTGCCGTCTACTCACCCCGTCCGTCCGCCCCGACGTGCGATCGGTGTACGCACTCGTCCGGCTCGCCGACGAGATCGTCGACCGTCCCCACCCGCGGGACGCGGCGACGCTGCTGGATGCACTCGAGGCGGAGACGATGACGGCCGTCGCCACCGGCCACAGCACCAACCTGGTGGTGCACGCATTCGCGATCACCGCGCGCCGCAACACCATCGATCGCACGCTGATCGCGCCGTTCTTCGCCTCGATGCGCGCAGACCTGAGCATCGGCGAACACGATGCGCGCAGCCTGGAGCGCTACATCCACGGCTCGGCCGAGGTGGTCGGGCTCATGTGCCTGCGCGTCTTCGTCACCGACGCCTCGCGCACCGACTACGACGACCTCGCCCCAGGCGCCGCCCGGCTCGGAGCCGCCTTCCAGAAGGTCAACTTCCTGCGCGACCTCGCCGCCGATCACGAGGGGCTGGGCCGCAGCTACTTCCCCGGCATCGACGCCCGGTCACTCACCAGCGCCGACATTGAGCGACTGTGCGACGACATCGACGCGGACCTCGCCGCCTCCCGCCCGGCCATCGCCGCGCTTCCCGCGAACGGGCGGGCCGCCGTGCGCGCGGCGCACGACCTGTTCGCCGAGCTGAACGCGCGGCTGCGCGCCACCTCGCCCGCCGAGCTGAGCGCCCGGCGTGTCAGCGTGCCGACCCTGGTCAAGGCTCGCATCCTCGCCCGCGGCGCCGCGAGCACGGCGCTGCACCGCATAGGCGCATTGGGACCGGCGAGTGACTGAGCGCGTCGTCGTCATCGGTGGGGGGATCGCCGGACTCGCCTCGGCGGCGCTGCTGGCGCGCGCCGGATACGACGTCGAGGTGCTCGAGCAGCGCGCCACCGTCGGCGGGCGCGCCGGGTCCTGGGAGTCGCAGGGCTTCCGCTTCGACACCGGACCGTCCTGGTACCTCATGCCCGAGGTCTTCGACCACTTCTTCCGGCTGCTGGGCACCTCGGCTGCGGCCGAGCTCGACCTGCGCCGCCTGGGTCCGGCCTACCGGGTGTTCTTCGAGCGCGCCGCACCCGTGGAAGTCGTCACCGGGCAGGTGGCCGAGCTCTTCGAGAGCCTCGAACCCGGCGCCGGGCGAGCCACCGCGGAGTACCTCGCCAACGCACGGGAGACGTACCGGACGGCTACCCAGCGATTCCTCTACTCCTCCTTCGCCCAGGTGAGCACCGTGGCAAACCGCCACACCCTGCGCCTGGCCCCGCAACTGCTGCGGCTGCTGCTCGAACCGCTCGAGCGGCTCACGGCCCGCTCGTTCCGCGACCCCCGCATCCGCCAGATCCTCGGCTACCCCGCAGTGTTCCTGGGCACCTCCCCCGACCGTGCGCCGAGCATGTACCACCTGATGAGCCACCTCGACCTCGACGACGGCGTCTACTACCCCGACGGCGGGTTCGCGCACCTGATCGAGGTGGTGCGCGGGCTCGCACAGAAGGCCGGGGCGCGCATCCGCACGGGCGCGACGGTCACGGCGATCCGCACCACCCCGACGGGGCGCACCGCGTCTGCGGCGGGGCGCAGGAGCAAGGCTCGCGTGACCGGGGTGGTCTTCCGCGACACCGACGGCGAACAGTCGCTGCCGGCCGACGTCGTCGTCGGGGCCGCGGATCTGCACCACGTCGAGACGGCGCTGTTGCCGCGAGACCTGCAGACCTACCCCGAGTCGTGGTGGCGCCGGCGCCAATCCGGACCGGGCGCCGTGCTGATCTACCTCGGGCTGCGCGGGCGAGTCGACCTGCCACACCACTCCCTGTTCTTCACCGCGGACTGGGACCGGAACTTCGCGGACATCCGTGACGGGCGGGTTCCTGAGCCGGCGTCGGCGTATGTGTGCCACCCCTCGGCGACCGACCCCTCGGTCGCGCCTGGCGGCGACACGAACCTGTTCGTGCTCGTCCCGGTCCCCGCGGACCCCGGCCTGGGCCGCGGTGGGGTCGACGGAACCGGAGATGCCGAGATCGAGCGGGTGGCCGATGCGGCGATCGACCAGGTGTCCACCTGGGCGGGGATCGGCGATCTGCGCGATCGCGTGGTGGTGCGCCGCACCGTCGGCCCGGGCGACTTCGCGGCGGACCTGAAC
>JBQGOU010000144.1:3399-8069 GCA_052086865.1 Cellulomonadaceae bacterium | reverse complement strand
CCGCCCGCCCTGCGTCTCGGAATACCCGGCGAAGTGCTTCGCGGTGGCGAGGATGGCCGTGGGGTCGTCCAGGCCGTCGCCCTGGTAACCCTGCACGGAGGCCTCGGCCAGCTCCCCGATGAGGTGCAGGTCCTCACCGAAGGTCTCGTTGACCCGTCCCCAGCGCAGGTCGCGTGCCACGCACAGCACCGGGGAGAACGTCCAGTGGGTGCCGGTGGCGGCGACCTCGATCGCCGTGGCGCGGGCGTAGCGGCGCACCAGCTCCGGGTTGAACGACGCCGCCATCCCCAGCTGGGTGGGGAAGATCGTGGCCCCGGGCCAGAAGGAGTGCCCGTGGATGCAGTCCTCGCCGATCAGCAGCGGGATGCCCAGGCGGGTGCGCTGGTTGAGCGCGTGGGCCTCGACGATGCGTTCCGGCGAGGTGTGCAGCAGCGAGCCGACCGTGCGCTCGAGCACCGCCTGCTCGAGATCACCCCGCGCGTCCAGCTGCAGCATCTGGCCGACCTTCTCGGGCAGGGTCATGCGTCCGAGCAGGTCGGCGACACGTTCGGGGACGGACAAGGACGCGTCCAGGTAGGGCGCGGTGGCGGTTTCGGTCATCGTGGGTCCTTGCGGGCTGGTCGTGGTGTCACCGGGCGGTGTGCCCGGCACGGGGGCGCGCTAGTGCTGGTGGGCTTCGGCGTCGTCGGGTTCCTCGAGCGGATCGGCGACGTCGACGACGTCGACCGGGACGGGGCTGTCGAGCGTCGTGGCGGTCGTCGCCTCCACATGCGTCGCGGTGGCCTCCTGCTCCACCGCGGCGATGGCGGCCGGGTTGGTGACCACGCGGGCCGCACCGTCCGCGAGTGCGGGGATGGCGCGTACCTGGGTGACGGTGTCGGTGATGCTCATGCCGCGCTTCTTGAGCGCGCGGGCGCGCTCGCCGGCTGAGCGCAGGCGCGGGTTGACGTACTCGTCGATGCCGAAGTTGAGCAGCGACAGGGCCACCCCGATGATGGCGATGCACAGGCCGGGGGGCAGGTACCACCACCACTGGTTCTGCTGGAACGCGCCCTGGGCCGAGGCCCAGTTGAGGATCGTGCCCCAGTTGTAGGTGCTCACCGGGATGACGCCGATGTAGGACAGCGTCGTCAGGCTGATGATGGCCGCGGTCATGGTGCCGACGAAGCTTGCGGCGATCAGCGCCATGAGGTTGGGCAGCATCTCCACGGTGATGATCCTGCGCAGCGGTTCGCCGTTGGCCCGGGCCGCCTGGATGAAGTCGCGGTTGCGCAGCGACATGGTCTGCGCACGCAGGACGCGTGCGCCCCACGCCCATCCGATCACGCCGAGCACGGCGGCGATGACGGCCAGAGGCGGGTCCGTGAACATCGAGGCGACGATGATGATCAGTGGCAGGCCGGGGATGACCAGGAACACGTTGGTCAGCGCGGACAGGGCCTCGCTCTTCCATCCGGAGAGGTATCCGGAGATGACGCCGACGGTGATGGCGATCGTCGTCGCGATCAGGGTGGCCAGGAAGCCGACCACGATGACGCCGCGCGTTCCCCAGATGATCTGGCTCAGGACGTCCTCGCCCAGGTGGGTGGTGCCCAGCCAGTGCGCGGACGACGGCGGTTGCAGGAGCGCATGCATGTCGATCTTCGTCGCAGGGTAGGGGGCGATCCAGGGCGCGAGGATGGCCACGAGGACGAAGAAGCCAAGGATGGCCAGACCCGTGACCGACTTCCGGTTGCGGAACATCGCAAAGGCGGAGCCGAGCTTGGTGCGGGTTGTGCGGCCCTCGTGGTGTGACACCTGTGCGGTCATGATCAGGACTCCGTCTGACGCGTGCGGGGGTCGAGGAAGGCGTAGGCGACGTCCGCGAGGATGTTCGCGACGAGCACCGAGAGGGTGATGACGAGGAACACCCCCTGCATCAGCGCGTAGTCCTTGGCGTTGGTGGCGTCCAGCAGCAGCTTGCCCACCCCGGGATAGCTGAAGACCATCTCCATCACGATCGTGCCGCCGACGATGAAGCCGAGGGAGAGGGCGAAGCTCTGGATCTGGGGCAGGACGGCGTTGCGGGCCGCGTAGCGCCACAGCACGCGCCGGGTCGGCATGCCCTTGGCCTGCGCAACCGTGATGTAGTCCTCGTCCAGGACGGTCAGCATCATGTTGCGCATGCCGAGCATCCACCCGCCGAGCGAGGCGATGATGATGGTGACGGCCGGCAGTGTGCCGTGGTGGATCACCTGTCCGATGAAGTCCCACGACCACTCGGGGGAGACGCCCTTGCCGTACGCCTTGCCGATGGGGAACCAGCCGAGGTTCACCGAGAACAGCGCGATGGCGAGCAGCCCGAGCCAGAAGTAGGGGATCGTGTTGAGGAACGTGGTGATCGGGATGAAGATGTCAAGCTTGCTGCCGCGCTTCCATCCGATTACCGCCCCGCCCACGGTGCCGATGGTGAACGCGACGATGGTGGCGAAGCCGACGAGCCCGACGGTCCACGGCAGCGCCCCGCTGATGACCTCGGACACCGGGCGCAGCCCGTGCAGGAGCGAGACCCCGAGGTCGCCGCGCAGCAGGTGCTGCCAGTACTCGACGTACTGCTGGAACATGCTCTTGTCCGAGTCCAGGCCCAGCAGTGCGCGCAGGCCGTCGGCAGCCTCCGGAGACACGTTGCGGTTGCGGGAGAGGTACTGGCTGACCGCGTCGCCCTTCATCATGCGCGGCAGCGCGAAGTTGATCGTGATCGCGGCCCACAGCGTGAAGACGTAGAACGCCGTACGTCCGCCGATGAACCGCCACGGTACGCGCGACCGGCCGGAGTGGACCGTGGTTGCGGTGGTGCCGACCTCCAGGGCGTCGAAGTCCTCTGCGGGAAGAGAGGGGCCGGTGGTGGTCACTGTGCACCTCCGAGGATGCTCGATGCCTGGGCGAAGTGCTTCTCGGGGTCGGGCGACGCGGCGAGCAGGCCTTGGGTGTAGGGGTCCTGCGGGCGCAGGATGACGTCGTCCGCGGTGCCGCGCTCGACGACCTTGCCCTGGTTGAGAACCATGATCTCGTCGCTGAAGTGCCGGGCCGTGGCCAGGTCGTGGGTGATGTAGAGGACGCCGAGACCCTCTTCGCGCTGCAGATCGGACAGGAGCCGGAGCACGCCGAGGCGAATCGACACATCGAGCATCGACACCGGTTCGTCGGCGACCAGGAGTGAGGGTCTCGAGGCCAGCGCACGGGCGATGGCCACGCGCTGGCGCTGCCCGCCCGAGAGTTCGTGCGGACGCCGGTCGATCACCGCGTCGGGATCGATCCGCACACGCTCGAGGAGCCGGCGTACCTCCGCGTCCACCTCGTCCTTGGGCACCACATGGTCCAGCAGCAGGGGGCGTTCGATGTGGTAGCGGATGGAGTGGTAGGGGTTCAGTGAGGCGAAGGGGTCCTGGAAGACCATGCGCAGCTGCTGGCGGTAGCGGCGCAGGCCCTTGCCGCGGCGCGGGATGGGCTCACCGTCGATCAGGATCTGACCGGATGTCGGGGTCTCGAGCTGGGTGAGGATCTTGGCGATGGTCGACTTGCCGCTTCCGGACTGGCCGACGAGGCCGATCGTCTGGCGCGAGCGGAGCGTGAAGCTGACGTCGTCGAGCGCCTTGATCTGCCCGGCGCCGCGCACGTTGTAGATCTTGGTGACATGGGTGAAGTCGAGGACTGTCATCGCGCCACAACTCCCTTCGTCCCCGTCAGGCGGGGGAATGAGGCCAGGAGCGTCGTGGTGTAGGCGTCGCGGGGGTTTCGCCAGATCTGCTCTGCGGTGGCCAGCTCGACGATCTCCCCGTCGCGCATGATGGCGATCCGGTCCGAGATCTCGAGCAACAGCGGCAGGTCGTGGGTGATGAAGATGACCGAGAACCCGAACTCGTGCCGCAGCTGGGAGATCTGCTTGAGGATTTCGCGCTGGACCAGGACGTCGAGTGCGGTGGTGGGCTCGTCCATGACCATGAGCTGCGGGCGCAGTGCGAGGGCCATGGCGATCATGACGCGCTGGCGCATGCCGCCGGAGAGCTCGTGGGGGTAGGAGCGGGCGCGCTGGCGCCCGACCTTGACGATCTCGAGCAGCTCGTGGACCTCGGCGCGACGCTGCCTGGCCGTGAGCTCGGGGCGGTGCACCTCAAAGACGTCGTCGAGCTGGGCACCGATCTGGACGACGGGGTTCAGGGCGTTCATCGCACCCTGGAACACCATGGAGACCTTGTCCCAGCGGAACCGGCGCATCTGCTCGGGGTCGAGGCCGTTGATGTCGATGTCGGTGCCCGAGGCGTCGTGGAACACGACGTCGCCACCGGTGATCACGGCCGGCGCCTTGAGCAGGCGCTGGATCCCGTAGGCCAGCGTCGTCTTACCGCATCCGCTCTCTCCGGCGAGGCCCAGGATCTCGCCACGCTGCAGCTCAAGCGTGACGTCCTTGACGGCCGCGACGGGAGGATCGACGTCGTACACGACCGAGAAGTCGCGCACGGACAGCAGGGGGGTGCTCATCGTTGAGTCTTCGCCTTCGTCGTCGTCATCCCGGGTGGGGGTGGGGGCCCCAGGGGGCCCACCCCCCGTGGCGGCACGGGGTCAGCCCCTGGCCCGGCGGGGGTGCAGCACCCCCCCGCTGTTAGGCTGCGGTGGGGGGCCCCGGGCCGTCG
>JBQGOU010000144.1:0-3389 GCA_052086865.1 Cellulomonadaceae bacterium | reverse complement strand
CTCTGTTGTGGGTGGTTTTTTTCTTTTGGTGCGCCCCGGGCGCCGGCGGCGGGGGGGGGGGGGGGGCCCCCCCGGGCCCCCCCACCCCCGTTGGCGTCAGGGGATCAGCCCTTGACCGTGAGGTTCTTCAGCACCAGCACGATGTTCGTCTGCGTCGGGTCGCCCGTGGCGTACGGGTCGTCCTCATCCGGCCAACCGACGTAGGTGCGGGTGTTGTACTCGCCCAGCAGCGGGTGCGCACCCAGGGTGATCGCCGGCACGTCGTTGACGTAGGCCGTCTGGATGACCTGCAGTGCGGCGTCGCGCTCGTCATCGCTCGACGCGTTGGCGTAGGTGTTCAGCGCCGCGGTCACATCCGGGTTGTCGTAGCGTCCGAAGTTGAACGTGGCCTTGCCGTCCGCGATCCAGCGGGGGTCCATCGTGGAGGTGTACAGGCCGTAGGCGTTGCCCGAGTCCTCGAGCCAGTGGATGATCGCCTGGAAGGTGCCGTCGGTGCGCGCAGCGTCCCACCCGCCCCAGTCGGGCTGGTCGATGGTGACCTCGACGCCCAGGGCGTCCTTGACCTCCTCGGCGATGAGCTGCTGCTCGGTGTTCCAGTCGCTCCAGCCGGCCGGCACGGACAGGGAGAAGGTGACCGTGGTGCCCTCGGGGTCGACCAGGGCGCCGCTGCCGTCCCAGGTGTAGCCGGCATCCGTGAGGATTCCGCGTGCCTTGTCGACGTCGACGGAGTAGTTCTCGTCCTTGAACTCGGGCTGGATCTCATCCTCCAGCAGCTCGGCCAGGCCGGTGACGTTCCAGATCGCCTCGCTGGCCCCCTCGCGGGCGATGTCGACGTAGGCGTCGCGGTCGATGACCCACGCCAGCGCCTGCCGGAAGGCGACGTCGTCGAACGGTTTCTCCTGCAGGTTCATGAACAGGGTCGCGGCGCCTGAGGTCGGGGCCGCCCAGAAGTGGTTCTCGTCGTCCGCGGCCAGGAAGCTGGTCTCGATCTGGGGCAGGAAGGCCTGCGCCCAGTCCGCGTCGCCCGAGATGAGCGCGGTGGTCAGCGCCGCGTTGTCACCGTAGGAGACGTAGTGCAGCTGGGGAACGGCGAGCTCGCCGCCCCAGTAGTCGTCACGCGCGTCGAGGGTGACCGACTCGGTCGACCAGTTCGACAGGGTGTACGGGCCGGTGCCGACGAGCTGGCCCTCCTCCGTGAGGGGATCGGTGTCGGGGTCGTCCAGGTTCTCCCAGATGTGCTTGGGCACGATCGGCAGGTGCAGGACGCTGGCCTGCTTGACGTACTTGGAGTCGGCGAAGTTCAAGGTGACCGTGTCGCCGTCGACGTCGGCGCCCTCGTAGTTCATCCCGGAGGTGTCGGTCAGGCGGCCGTCGAGGTACTGGTCGAAGGTGTAGACGATGTCGTCGGCCGTGAAGTCCGTGCCGTCGCTCCAGGTGACGTCCGAGCGCGGCGTGACGGTGACCGACGTGTAGTCGTCGGCCCACTCCACGGACTCGGCGAGCCATGGCGTCGTCTCGCGGTCGCCGGTCTGGTTGACCAGCGCCAGGGACTCGAAGATGACCATGCGGTAGCCGTACTTCGATGCCGACGAGTCGCCCAGGTAGGGGTTGTGCGACTCCGTGGTGATCGCACCGTCCGGCTTGGCGATCGTCAGGGCGACGCTGCCTTGGCCTGTGGACGTGCCGCCACCGTCGCCACCACTACCACCACCGTCGCCGTTGTCATTGCTCGAGCAGCCTGTCAGCGCGAGGGCGCCGATGGATACGGCCGCCACGAGGGCGGAGAAATTCTTGCGTAGCGTCATTGCTAGCTCCTAGGGGCACGGGTCATTGTGCGGGTGCTCTCGCCACCGGGAACGTGTGGCGATGGGTACAACTTACTGGCTGGTAAGTAAGTTAACATGTCCCGCAGGCGCTCCGGCGCACAACCGAGATGAAATCGTGATGAGGCGAGACGGATGCGCGCGACCCCCTCGATCGTGATCAGGCCGCGACTGTGACGGCGCCGCCCCGCGCCCGGGTGGCGGCCGCGCCGGCGCACGACGACGCGCCGGCACCCACGGGCGCGCGCAGCCCGCGCGCCTCGACGGCGCGCAAGCGCCGCGAGATCCTCAAGGCCGCCACCGAGGTCTTCGGCAACAAGGGCTACTCCAACGGCACCCTGGCCGACATCGCCGAGCAGGTCGGCATGACCCATGCCGGGGTGCTGCACCACTTCGGGTCCAAGGAGCGGTTGCTGCTCGAGGTCCTCGACTGGCGCGACAACGCCGACGTCGAGGGGGTCGAGGGCGGCGCGCTGCCGATCGGTGCTCAGACCTTCGAACATCTGATCCGTACTGCGGTGGCCAACAGCCAGCGGGCCGGCATCGTGCAGGTGTTCACTGTGCTCTCGGCGGAGAGCGTGACGGACGAGCACCCCGCCAAGGACTACTTCCAGGACCGGTACGTGTTCCTGCGCGACGCGCTGCACCGGGCATTCGCCCAGGCGTACGGGGAGCCGACGGCGGAGCGGGCCGAGGCCATCGACGCCGCGTGCGCGTCGATCCTCGCGGTGATGGACGGGCTGCAGCTGCAGTGGCTGCTCGCCCCGGAGAGCATCGACCTCGGCGCGACGACCGAGTTCGCCATCCGGGCACTGGTGGCCGCTGCCACGGCGTAGCCCGCCGGACGGGCGTGCGCTAGCGTCTTCGCATGAGACGTCGGGTGACCGTGGCCGTGCTGGGGGTAACCCTGTGCGCGGTGACCGGTTGCGGGACGGACGCCCCGCAGTCCGTCGGCGTCGTCCGGGTCCTCGAGGATCAGCAGTACTACTACGCCTGCCCCTGGCCGGGCGACGACACCAGGACGCTCACGATCTTCGCGGACGGCATGGCCCACTGGGTCTCCGACACCGGCATCGAGGCGTGGTTGAGCGAGGCGCCCCGGGAGTACGACTGGGTCTGCTGACCGTGCGTGCCACACCCTGCGCCTCTGGGCGGGGTTCGCTAGCGTCCCTCGCATGAGGCGTCGGGCGTCAGCGGGGTGCTGGTGGCGGTGCTGTCCGCGGGGACCGGCTGCGGCGGCGACGAGCCCGATGCGTCGGACGGGTCCGTGATGTTTCCCGGTCCGGGCGACGACACCGGGACGCTGACGATCTACTCGGACGGCATGGCCCTGGCCGAGAGCACAATGGTCATGAGCGGCACCACGCCGGAATCCGGACCGAAAGGACCACCATGACCATCCTCATCACCGGCGCCACCGGACACCTCGGCCGGCTCGTCGTCGATGCTCTGCTCGCGCGCGGCGCCGCGCCAGCCGACCTCGTGGCCGGCGCGAGGCACCCGGAGCGGGGCGCGGACCTCGCGGAGCGGGGCCTGCGGATCGTCCCCCTCGACTACGACGCGCCG
>JBQGOU010000143.1:4524-8095 GCA_052086865.1 Cellulomonadaceae bacterium | reverse complement strand
CTGCGGAGGGGTCGCGGGTCTACCATCCGGCCCCTCGTTCCTCGCGGCCTCCCGCCAGACCCGCCACGACCCGCGACCCCCTCCGCGCCGGGCGCCCGGCGCACTGTGCCTGCTCCGCTACGACCTCCTCCGCGCCGTGCGCTCGGCGCAGCGTGCCTGCTCCGGCACGGTGAGTAGGTTGGCTTCACTGAACTGCAACGCTCGACCCTTCCGGCGGTGCCGGAGGGACTACCGACGAAGGAACCGCTGATGTCGCCCACGGGAAAGCTCAAGCTGATCGACCGCGTCCAGGCGATCAACTGGAACCGTCTGCAGGATGAGAAGGACCTCGAGGTCTGGGACCGTCTCGTGGGCAACTTCTGGCTGCCCGAGAAGGTGCCGGTGTCCAACGACATCCAGTCGTGGGCCACCCTCACCCCGCAGGAGAAGGAGCTCACGACCCGGGTCTTCACGGGCCTGACGCTGCTGGACACGATCCAGGGCACCGTCGGCGCCGTAAGCCTCATCCCGGACGCGATCACCCCGCATGAGGAGGCCGTCTACACGAACATCGCGTTCATGGAGTCGGTGCACGCCAAGAGCTACTCCTCGATCTTCTCCACCCTCATCTCCACGCAGGAGATCGACGACGCCTTCCGCTGGTCCGAGGAGAACGTCAACCTCCAGCGCAAGGCCGAGATCGTGCTCGAGTACTACCACGGGGACTCCCCGCTCAAGCGCAAGGTCGCCTCGACGCTGCTCGAGTCGTTCCTGTTCTACTCGGGCTTCTACCTGCCGATGTACTGGTCGAGCCGGGCCAAGCTCACCAACACCGCGGACCTGATCCGGCTCATCATCCGTGACGAGGCCGTGCACGGGTACTACATCGGCTACAAGTTCCAGAAGGGCCTGGAAAAGCTCTCGGCCACCGAGCGCGACGAGATGAAGGCCTACACCTTCGAGCTGCTCTTCGAGCTGTACGAGAACGAGGTGCAGTACACCGAGGACCTCTATGACGGCGTCGGGCTCACCGAGGACGTGAAGAAGTTCCTGCGGTACAACGCCAACAAGGCGCTGATGAACCTCGGCTACGAGAGCCTGTTCCCCAAGGACGAGACGGACGTGAACCCGGCCATCCTGTCCGCCCTGAGCCCCAACGCGGACGAGAACCACGACTTCTTCTCCGGGTCGGGCTCCTCCTACGTCATCGGCAAGCAGGTCAACACCGAGGACGAGGACTGGGAGTTCTGACTCACCAGCCGGTCGTTCGGAACACCATGACAGGGGCCCGGAATCGCCGGAGTGTGCGGATCCGGGCCCTTCTCGTCTTCACGCCCCGAGGCAGCAGAACCTGGCCCAGGCTGACGCTCATCACCGCGAGCGGGTGGTCTGGGAGCCGCCCGAACGTTTCGCGGGCGTCGGCTCTGCGAGAGCTCGGTGAGGCGTTCGATCGCCACCTCTGACCGGGGCCGCTGAGCAGTGCGAGATCGGTGGCGGTGAACAGCCCCACGGTGAGAAGCGCAAGCAGTGTGATGCCACAGGTGACCCACGCGGCACGATGGTGCGACATGCGACATGCGGCGTCGCCCAAGGACGCGGATGACGGTGCGGGCTGCCGTACTGCCTGCGCCGCGCTCAGGTCTCCTCGAGCGCCTCGCCCGTGAGCTCGGGCAGGAAGAAGGTCGCCGCGGCGGCCAGTACGAAGGCGATGCCAAAGACGGCGAAGGCGAGGGAGGACCCGCCGTGCAGGATCAGCCACGGCACCACGAGCGGGGCGATGATCGAGGCCACGCGCCCGAAGGCGGCGGCGCTGCCGGAGCCGGCGCCGCGCACGCTTGTGGGGTAGATCTCGGGCGTGATCGCGTACAGGGCGCCCCAGGCGCCGAGGTTGCAGGCCGACAGCGCCATTCCGGCGGCGATGATCGCCGGGACGGTGGTGGCCTGGCCGAACAGCACCGCCGAGACGGCCGATCCGGCGAGGAACACGGCGAGTGTGGGCCGCCGGCCCCACTTCTCGATGAGGTAGGCGGCCAGGGCGTATCCGGGCAGCTGAGCCAAGGTGATGATCAGGGTGTACTCGAAGGACTTGACCAGGGTGAAGCCCTGGTCCATGAGCAGGCTCGGCAGCCAGATGAACGCGCCGTAGTAGGCGAAGTTCACACAGAACCACACGACCCAGATCGCGGCGGTGCGCCGGCACAGCCGGAAGGTCCACAGCTCGCGCCAGCGCGCGCGGGTCTCGGGAACCGCCGCGGGGGAGGGCACGGGGCTCACGCCCGCAGCGGCCTCGAAGCGACGGACCGCGGCTTCCGCGCGGTCGGTCTGGCCGGTGCGTTCGAGGAACCGCACCGACTCCGGCAGCCCGCGGCGCACGACGATGGCGTACACGGCGGGGACGGCGCCGATGGCGAACGCCCAGCGCCAGCCGTTCTCGGCCGGGACCACGAGGTAGCCGATCACCGCCGCGGCGATCCAGCCCAGCGCCCAGAACGCCTCGAGGATGACGACGACGCGGCCACGGATCCGCTTCGGGGCGTACTCGCTGACCAGGGTCGAGGCCACGGGCAGCTCCGCGCCCAGCCCCAGACCCACCACGAAGCGCAGCGCGATCAGCAGCGCGAGGCTGCCCACCAGCGCCGAGGCGCCGGTCGCCAGGCCGTACACCACGAGGGTGAGCGCGAAGACCTGACGCCGGCCGATCCGGTCCGCGAGCAGGCCGCCTAGTGAGGCACCCACGGCCATGCCGATGAACCCGGCGGAGGCGATCCAGGACTGCTCGGCGGCGCCGAGCGACCACTCGCGGGCGAGCGCCGCAATGACGAAGGAGATGAGCCCCACGTCCATGGCGTCGAGCGCCCAGCCCACCCCGGAGCCGCCCAGGAGCTTGCCGTGCAGGCGGGTGAAGGGAAGCCGGTCCAGTCGCTCGGACCGCGTGGCGGGGGCGTTCACTCCCGCGGTGCGCTGCGCGCGCCGGCGACCGGGGGCTGCGCGGACCAGGGGAAGGTGATCCACCGGTCGGTGGCCTTCCACGCGTAGTCGGGCTGCACGATCGTTGTCGGCTTCGTGTACAGCACAGCGCAGCGGGCCTGGACGCCGGCCTCGGCGAGCAGGCGCATCACGAGCTGCAGGGTGCGCCCCGAGTCGGCGACGTCGTCGACCACCAGCACCGCGCTGCCGGCCAGCTCGGAGGTGTCCATCAGCGGGGCCAGAACCCGCGGGTCGTCGAGCGTCTGGCCGATGTCCGTGTAGAACTCGATGTTCATCGTGCCCACGCCCTTGGTACCCAGGGCGTAGCTGACGGCGCCGCCGGGGACGAGACCGCCGCGGGCGACGGCGACGACGACGTCGGGCTGGAACCCGTCCGCGACCACCGCGGCCGCCAGCTCACGGGCAGCGACGCCGAACGCCTCCCAGGTCAGCACCTCGCGCTCGGAGGCGGGGGGCTCGGGCGCGGGGACTGGAGCGCTGGCGGGGTCCGAAAGGGAAGCGGTCACGGGCCCCCCAAAAGGCCCCTGGCCCCACCGCGCCCAAAGGGGGGGGGGATGTGGGGGGGCGCCCCGCCCCCCCCCCCACCAGAGAGAATAACACGATG
>JBQGOU010000143.1:0-4514 GCA_052086865.1 Cellulomonadaceae bacterium | reverse complement strand
GGGGGGGGGGGGGGGGGCCTTGGGGTTGGGGCCCGGGGCCCCATTGCGGGGCCGTGGCCCGCAGCGCTCCAAGAGCGGGTCGAGATGTGGGCGCGCGCCGCGCGCCCGGCTCCTGCTAGTCGATTCCCAGGATGTCGACGACGAACACGAGGTCCGCATCCGCGGGAATCGTGCTGGACTCGGGCGGGTTCGCGCCGTAGGCGAGATCCGCGGGGATGACCAGCAGCACCTGGCTGCCGACCTTCTGCCCGGCCAGACCCTGTGTCCAGCCGGCGATGACCCCCTGCAGCGGGAACGAGGACGGGGTGCCGCGGTCCCAGGAGGAGTCGAACTGGGTTCCGTCCGCCAGCAGCCAGCCCGTGTAGTGGGCGGTGATCGTGTCCGTTTCGGAGACGACCGCGCCGTCCCCTTCGATAAGAGGCTGCACAACGAGCTCGGTCGGAGCCTCGTAGCCCTCCGGGATCTCGATCGAGGGCTTGCCGGTGTCATCGAGCGTGACCGTTGGCAGATCGGCGGGCGGGGTCACCGCGGTGCCCTCGGCGCGCTCGAGCGCGGGCACCACGTCCTCCGCACCCATGACCTCGATCGTCATGAGGTTGGTGGTTCCGTCTTCGGTCTGCGGCGGCGCCGCGAACAGCACCAGGGCGCCGACGTTGGTGCCCTGCAGTGCCTCGTTGATGGCGGGGTAGATCTCCTCGTCGCCCAGGACGAGCTGGTCGGGCTCGTCCTCGTACGTGGACAGCGTCTCGGTGCCGGCGGTCGCGTCGAACAGCACGGAGTGGACGAGTAGGCGCTGGCCGTCCTCGAGCGGGTCGCCGTCGCCCTCGCTGATGACGCGGGCGGTCGGGGCTGAGACCGTGAGCGGAGCCTCGAACTCGACGACCGGCTTCTGGCCTGACTCGGCGGTGACGGTGACCGCCTCGAGTGCCGCGATGTCCTCCGCGGTCGGCTCCTCGGACGTGCTCTCCTGCGTCGTGGAGGACTCGTCCGAGGGCGCCGTGGCGTCGTCGGAGCCGCAGGCGGCCAGGGCGAGCACGACGGCGGCTCCGAGAGCGGCCAGGCGTGCGTGGGCGATCTTTTTCACGGGAGTCCTTCGTCTTGGTACGTGGGTCGCGGCAAGCCTAGCCCGCAATCCTGGGCGCGGGCTGAATGTCGGCTGACGGCGGCGGTGTGCGACACAATGGGTGCCATGCCCTCCGGTCGTCGTTCGCGCAAGCGTCCCTGGGCCGACCCGCCACCCGAGCTGGACCTCGACCGGGCCCGCGGTGGGCGCAGCAGCGAGCAGCGCGGCGGCCTCGAGTGGATCGTGCAGCAGGTCCGCTCCGGCGCGAAGTCCTACCGCTGCCCGGGCTGCCAGCAGGAGATCGCCCTCGGCACGGCGCACGTTGTGGCCTGGACCGAGCAGGCGCTGCTGGGTCCGCGCGCGGGAGTCGCCGATCGCCGGCACTGGCACGCTGCCTGCTGGCGCCGGGGTCGGTAGGCTCGGAGACGATGAGCACCGACGCGCACGCCCCGACGCCGCCCACCCCGGCCGCCGGCGAGGGCCAGGAGATCCGTTCGCTCACGGTGCTGCCCGCGCGCCGTGAGGAGATCGAGCTGCACACGGGCGACGGGCTGACCCTCGTGGGTGAGCTCGCCCTGCCCCTCGACCGTCCTCCCGCGGCGACGCTGGTGACCCTGCACCCGTTGCCGACCCACGGCGGGTACATGGACTCCCACGTGTTCCGCAAGGCCGCGTGGCGCCTGCCGGCACTCGCGGATCTCGCCGTCCTGCGGTTCAACACCCGCGGCACGTCCTCACCGCGCGGCACCAGCGAAGGCACCTTCGACGGCGGCGCGGCTGAACGGTACGACGTCGCCGCGGCCATCGAGTTCGCGGAGTTCCACGACCTGCCGCGCCGCTGGCTGGTGGGGTGGTCCTTCGGCACCGAGCTCGTCCTGAAGTACGGCGCCGACCCGTCGATCGAGGGCGCGATCCTGCTCTCGCCGCCACTGCACCGCGCGGACGACGCCGATCTGGCGCGCTGGGCCGAGTTCGGCAAGCCGCTGCTCGTGCTCGTCCCCGAGCTCGACGACTACCTGCGCCCCGACGAGGCTCGCGAGCGTTTCGCCGCGGTGCCGCAGGCACGCGTCGTCGGCGTTCCGGGCGCCAAGCATCTGTGGGTGGGCGAGCCCGCGGTGCGCACGGTGCTCGACGCGATTGTCGCGGAGGTGCTGCCCGGGCATCCTCCGCTTGCCCGGACCTGGAACGGCCCCACCGTCACGGCGGACCTGAAGGCCGCAGACAAGGAGAGCTCCGATGCACGCTGACGGCACACTCGTGGTTCATCAGATGCGGCCGGGGACCGGCCTTCCGCTCGTGCTGCTGCACGGATTCCCCCTGGACACCCGGATGTGGCGGGACGTGGTCGACCTGATTCCGGGGCAGACGCCCGTCTACGGCGTCGACCTGCCCGGCCTGGGGGAGTCACCGACGGGCGACGACGTCGCCCAGACGCTGGGGCTGCCCGCCGAGCCCTCGCTCGACGTGTCCGCCGACGGCGTCGCCGCCGCGCTTGCGCTGGCCGGCGTGGAGCGCGCGGTCGTCGCCGGCCTCTCGATGGGCGGCTACGTCGTCCTCGCCCTGCTCGAGCGCCACCCGGATCTCGTTGCGGGCGCCGGCCTCGTCGACACCAAGGCCGGCGCCGACCCGGAGGAGGCCCGCGCGAACCGCCTGCGCGTGGCCGAACAGGTGCTGCGTGAGGAGAAGGTGGACGCCGTGCTGGGCATGCGCACGTCGACGCTCGGACGGACCAACCGGGTCACCCGGCCGGATCTTGCTGACCGCATCGAACGGTGGATCCGCGACCAGGGTCCGGCCGGCATCGCCTGGTCCCAGCGGGCCATGGCAGCTCGCCCGGACCGCACCGAGGTGCTTGGCGCCTATGCGGGTCCCGTCGCCGTCGTTGTCGGTGACGAGGACGAGCTCTCGCCGCTCGAGGTGGCGCGCCAGATGAGCGAGACGGCGCAGGACTCCCGCCTGACGGTGGTGCCGCGCGCCGGGCACATGACGGCGATCGAGGCGCCCGAGCCGGTGGCCAGTGCCCTGGCACGGCTCGTGGCTGTGTCGGACACGGCGTAGCCGAGAAGGCTCGACTCCGTCGACGGCGAGGCTCAGGACTCCGGAGCGACGCGGGCCAAGGCGTCGCGCAGCGAGATCGACTCTCCGTCGCGGCCGCCGGCGCCGAGCACGAGCGGCGGCGGGGAGGGCGCGACCGTGACACCGCGCAGGCGCCCGAGCAGACCGCCGTCGGCGACGAGGATGTAGAAGCGCCCGTCCTGGCCCACAGCGACGGACTTGTTGGCCCGTAGGTACCAGCCCTGCAGGCCGGTCCGGAAGCGGCCGCGGCCGTTGTACCCCCGGGCCAGCAGCGGTGTGCTCGGCACCTGCGCCGAGCGGGCCCGTTCGACGAAGTCGGCGATCAGGCGTTCGGCCGCGGCCGTGTCGCGGGCACGGGCCGCCTCCAGATGCTCCGCCTGGGAGCGGGCCGCCTCGCGCCGACGTGAGGCCCAGTCCTCGCTCACCGCAGCTCGGAGGAGTGGTGCTTCTCCGTGGTGGTGGCCTCCGCGTCCCCCGAGGTGGTCGCCGGGTCGGGGAGGTCGTCCGAGGCACCGTCGACGGCGGTTTCGGCCACGTCCTCCTCGCCAGCTGCTGCGTCCGCGGGTTCTGCGTCGCTGGCATCCGCACCTGAGGCGTCCACATCGTCGGAAGCCTCACCGTCGGAAGCCTCGTCGTCGGAAGCCTCACCGTCGGAAGCCTCGTCGTTGGAGGCTTCGTCGTGGGAAGCCTCATCGTCGGCTGCGGGGGTGGCCTCGGCCTCTACCTCGGCCTCGAAGGACTCGGTGACCTGCTCGGCCTTCTCGAGCATCGTGCGGCTCGGCACCGGGTCGGCCCCGAGCAGCGAACGCAGCTCGTCGAGGTAGGTGGTGATCGCCTCGCGCTGTCGGTTGAGATCGTCGACCTGGCGCTGGGCAGTGGTGCGCTCGCGTTCCGAGTCGGTCATCGCGTCGGACAGGGTCTGCTCGGCGTGCTCGCGTGCCTGGGTGACGACCTGGTCGGCGTTCTTGCGCGCGTTGGCCAGCATCTGGCTGGCGTGCTCGTCGCTTTCGCGGCGGATCTTCTCCGCCTGCTCCACGGCGCGGGCCACGCGCTCCTCCGCGTCGGCGGCGTGCGCCTCGGCGTCCCGGACCATCCGCTCGGTTTCGGCGCGCGCCGTCTCGTGGCGCTCGGCGTCCGTACGCTCAGCCGCCTCGCGGTTGCCGGCGATCTCCACCTCGGCCTCGGCGAGCCGACGTCGGGCCTGCTCCGTCAGGTCCGCAGCCTCGGTGCGGGCCCGGGTCAGGAGCTCGTCGGCCTCACGCTGCGCCTCGGTGCGCTGGCGGTCGGTCTCGAGCCGCGCGGTCTCCCGCAGGTCGGTGACCTCGCGCTCGGTGCGGGCACGCAGCTCGGTGGTCTCGTGCTCGGCGGTCTCGCG
>JBQGOU010000142.1:0-8122 GCA_052086865.1 Cellulomonadaceae bacterium | reverse complement strand
TTGAACGCTACCTCGCGGCCCTCCAGCCGGCGAAAGGACCGTCTCTCGGCGATCAGCGAGCGCACGCGGTCCTCGTACCCGGTGGACCCGGGCCCCACCGGCGAGTAGCCGACCTCCTCCGTGAACATCCGCACGCAGGCGGGCAGCAGCAGCCCGAAGTCCTGCGGGCGCGACACGAGCACCGAAGGGTCGGGCGCCACCGCGGGAGCTGTCCGGATCGCGAGCGAGGGCTGGTCGTCGCGCACGTCGCGCGGCACGCTCCAGCGCTCACGCAGAAGGGACCACATGGCCATCACGGCGCCGCGATCGCCCACAATGGAGGACGCACGCCGCGGCCGGCTCGCGGCCAGGTGGGCAAAGGCTCTGGCCGCCTGGAGGTCGCCGGCGGGCAGCACGGGCACCAGGTTCGCCCCGGACCAGCACACCGCGCGCAGTGGACCCTCGAACGGGTATCCCCACACCTGACCAGCGGCACGCGTCAACCCGTGGGCGCGGGCCACCGCGATACGGCTCGCGGCCAGCACCGAGGCCACGGGATCGAGCGCACACACGGCCGCTGCGGCATCGAGCTCGTCGGCACGCAGCACGCGTGCGTCACCGGCGTCGCGTTCGGCCGGGACCGCGCTCATGCTCAGCCGGCGACGGAGACTGACGGAGCGCCGCCCTCGACGGGCTCCATGGTCTCGGCGAGGCGCATCGCCTCCTCGATCAAGGTCTCGACGATCAGTGCCTCGGGCACGGTCTTGATGACCTCACCCTTAACGAAGATCTGCCCCTTGCCGTTGCCGGAGGCCACCCCGAGGTCGGCCTCGCGGGCCTCGCCCGGACCGTTGACGACGCAGCCCATGACGGCCACCCGGAGCGGGACCTGCATGCCCTCGAGCCCGGCGGTCACCCGCTCCGCCAGCGTGTAGACGTCCACCTGGGCGCGTCCGCAGGACGGGCACGAGACGATCTCCAGCTTGCGCGGGCGCAGGTTGAGCGACTGCAGGATCTGGATGCCGACCTTGACCTCCTCGACCGGCGGTGCGGACAGCGACACCCGGATCGTGTCCCCGATGCCCTGGCTGAGCAGCGCGCCGAACGCGGTGGCGGACTTGATCGTCCCCTGGAAGGCGGGCCCGGCCTCGGTGACGCCGAGGTGCAGCGGCCAGTCCCCACGCGCCGAGAGCAGCTCGTAGGCGCGGACCATGACGACGGGGTCGTTGTGCTTGACCGAGATCTTGAAGTCGTGGAAGCCGTGCTCCTCGAACAGGGACGCCTCCCACACGGCCGACTCGACGAGAGCCTCCGGGGTCGCCTTGCCGTACTTGGCCATCAGTCGCTTGTCGAGCGATCCCGCGTTCACGCCGATCCGGATCGAGGTGCCCGCGTCCTTGGCCGCCTGGGCGATCTGCTTGACCTGGTCGTCGAACTTGCGGATGTTCCCCGGGTTCACGCGCACGGCCGCGCACCCGGCGTCGATGGCGGCGAAGACGTACTTCGGCTGGAAGTGGATGTCGGCGATCACGGGGATCTGGGACTTCTTGGCGATGATCGGCAGGGCGTCCGCATCGTCCTGGGACGGGCACGCAACCCGCACGATGTCGCATCCGGCGGCGGTGAGCTCGGCGATCTGCTGCAGCGTGGCGTTGATGTCCGTCGTCGGCGTCGTGGTCATCGACTGCACCGAGACCGGGGCTCCCCCGCCGACATCGACCGAACCGACGCGGATGCGCCTGGTCGCGCGCCGCGGTGCCAGCACCGGCGGCTCTTCCTTCACGGTGGGGATGCCAAGGCTGATCGGAATGCTCACCCGCCCAGTATCTCCCCTCAGCCCCGCGTGGAGCGAACGCGCAGGGCGCGGCGCGGGATTCCTCACACGATCCCCCCGCCGCGCCCCCGAGGTCAGCTGAGGGTGATGGGCCGGACCACGTCCGCGACGACGAGCACGAGGGTCATCAGGATCAGCAGCGCGAAGACCGCATAGGCCAGGGGCATCATCCGCGCGGTGTCGGCGGGTCCCGGCCGCGGGCGCCGGCGCAGCCGTGCCCAGACCCGGCGCAGCCCCTCGTACGCGGCTCCGA
This sequence comes from Cellulomonadaceae bacterium, assembly GCA_052086865.1. Taxonomy (GTDB): domain Bacteria; phylum Actinomycetota; class Actinomycetes; order Actinomycetales; family Cellulomonadaceae; genus Flavimobilis. The sequence goes on along the minus strand of JBQGOU010000142.1, from coordinate 6,056 downwards.
CGACGTGGCCACCGTCGAGCGGCAGCAGCGGCACGAGGTTGAAGACGAACAGGGCGATGTTCATCGCGGCGATCAACGACACCCAGCCAGCCACCCGGTCCGAGGTCGTCAGGCCTGCGGCGTCGGCCGCACCGATCTCCCCCGCGACCCGGCCCACGCCGACGACGCTCATCACGGAGTCCAGCCCACGTTCCTGACCGGTGACCACGGACTGTGCCGCGTCCCAGACCCGGGCGGGCAGGCTGACGATGATCCCGGCGGTGGCGCTCACCTGCTCCCCCGTGGTGCGCAGCGCGTCCACGACGCTGCCGCGCCGGGTCTCGACCGTCGGGGACACCCCGAGGAAGGCGCCAGTGAGGGTCTGCGCGGTGCCGTCGGTGACGACAGGCGCTCCGGAAGCGTCCACGACGGTGCGGGTCACGGTGCGAGGCTGCACGTCAAGGCTCGTGCGCTGCCCGTCGCGCTCGACGACAATCGTCGTCGTGCGGTCCGGGGCCGCGGCGATTGCGGCGGTGAGCTCAGTCCAGGTCGAGACCGGCACACCGTCGAACGTGACGATGGTGTCGCCTGCCTGCAGACCGGCTACCGCGGCGGGCGAGGGCTCGGCGCCGTCCGCGCACGCCTCGCCGGCCGCGGTGGTGGCCGGCACGCACGGGCTGATCGACGCGATCGTCGTGGTCGCAGTGACGGTGCCGAAGCCGACGACCAGGACAATCATCAGGACGGCCGCGATGAGCAGGTTCACCAGGGGGCCGGCCAGCATCACGATGATCTTGCGCGGCGCGCTGAGGTTGTACATCGCGCGCGACTCCTCGCCCGGGCGGACCTCCTCCGCACTGACCTCACGGGTGTCCTGGGCGAGCTGCGCCACAGCCCCCGTGCGCACCGGGGCACCGGCGGGGGCCGGGGCGTACATGCCGACGAGCCGGACGTAGCCGCCCAGCGGAATCGCCTTGATCCCGTACTCGGTCTCCCCGCGGGTGCGCGACCACAGGGTGGGGCCGAAGCCGACCATGTACTGGCTCACCCGCACGCCGAACGCCTTGGCCGGCACCATGTGCCCGACCTCGTGCAGCGCAATCGACACGAGCAGGCCCAGCACGAGGACGAGCACGCCGATGACATATCCCACGGATGGTTCCTCCAGCTCTCAGCGGCGCACGAGCAGCTCGCGCGCACGGGCGCGTGCCCAGGCCTCAGTGTGCAGAACCTCGCTGAGCGTCACCTGGACGCCGGCGTCGGCACGGTGCTCGCCGAGGACCTGCTCGACGATGTCGACCACGTCGAGGAAGCCGATGCGCCCGTCCAGGAACGCGGCCACACACTCCTCGTTCGCCGCGTTGAGCACCGCGGGGTGCAGCGGCGATGCGGCAACCGCGGCGCGGGCCAGGCCCACGGCACGGAACACCGTCTCGTCGAGCGGCTCGAAGGTCCAGCTGCTCGCGGCGGACCAGTCGCAGGGCGGGGCCACGTCCTCGAGCCGATCGGGCCAGCTCAGGCCCAGGGCGATGGGCAGGCGCATGTCGGGCGGCGAGGCCTGGGCGATCGTCGAACCGTCGACGAACTCCACCATGGAGTGCACCACCGACTGCGGGTGCACGACGACGACGATGTCCGCAACCGGGACGCCGAACAGCAGATGGGCCTCGATCAGCTCCAGGCCCTTGTTCATCATCGTCGCCGAGTTGACCGTGACGACGGGACCCATCGACCATGTGGGGTGGTCGAGCGCCTGCCGCGGCGTCACGGCTGCGAGCCGGTCGCGGCTCCAGCCGCGGAACGGCCCGCCGGAGGCGGTGAGCAGCAGGCGCCGCACCTCGGGCCGCGTGCCCGAGCGCAGGCACTGCGCAATCGCCGAGTGCTCGGAGTCCACCGGGACGAGCTGGTCCGCACGGACCGCGGCCTCGGCCACGAGCGCGCCGCCGACGACGAGCGACTCCTTGTTCGCCAGGGCGAGCGTCGACCCGGAGCGCAGCGCGGCCAGAGTGGGACCGAGCCCCACGGATCCCGTGATGCCGTTGAGGACGACGTCCACGCCCAGGCTCGCGACCTCGGTTGCGGCCTGCGGGCCGGCGAGGACCTCGATCCGGCCCGCCTGCGCGCCCAGGGCATCCGTCAGCGCTCCGCGGGCGGTCTCGTCCGCGACGGCGACGGCCTCCACGCCGAGCTCGAGGGCCTGGGCGGCCAGCAGGGCGGGGTTCGCACCGCCGGCGCTGAGCGCGCGCACGCGCAGCTGCTCGGGGTGGCGCCGCACCACGTCGATCGCCTGGGTGCCGATCGAGCCGGTCGATCCCAGGAGCGTGACGGTCCGCACGCTCACTCGACGCCCAGGAGGACCTCGATCGCTCGCGCGAGGAACGCGTCGACCGGGGCTTCGGCGTAGCCCGCTCGGCCACGGCGCCCGCGGAACGTCGTCGCACGGATCTCCTCGCTCGTGATCGGCTCGCTGCGGTCGAAGTAGGCGACCAGCCGCCGGCACAGTGCGTCGACGTCATCGCGGTCGTAGGCGTGCTGACCGCGCTCGGCGGGGGCGAAGCGCTCACCGTCCGCGCGGGTCAAGCGTCCGTAGAGCGTGCGCGCCAGCTCGGCGAGCTGCGCCATCCAGGCCTGCTGGCCGTGCTCGGCGATGAAGTCCGCACGCGCCTTCGCGACGAAGGCCGCCTCGAGGCGGTCCAGCGCGCCGTCCACCTCACCGGTGGCGTAGCCGCCGCGCACGAGGTCGAACGACCAGTTGTGGATCTCCGTGCTGGTCATGGCCTCGGGCGCCGTGCCCTCGTACACTGAACGGGCGTGGTCGAAGAACTCGTCGACCTGCTCGGGGTCGTAGCCCGTCCTCGTCCCACCGAGCCGGGTGAAGGTGCCGCTCACTCGTCCTCCTCTGCCGCCAGCTGCCCGCAGGCTCCGTCGATGTCGCTGCCGCGGGTGTCCCGGATCGTGGTGGGGACCCCGTGCGCGCGCAGGCGGGCCACGAACTCCTGCTCCACGGCCGGATCGCTTGCGGTCCACTTCGATCCCGGGGTCGGGTTCAGCGGGATCGGGTTGACGTGCACCCACCCGCGTCCGCGGGCCACCAGCTTCTCGCCCAGCAGGTCCGCGCGCCAGGCGTGGTCGTTCATGTCGCGGATGAGCGCGTACTCGATGCTGACCCGGCGCCCCGTGGCCTCGAAGTACGCGCGGGCCGCGTCGAGGGCCTCGTCCACCGACCAGCGCGTGTTGATCGGCACGAGCTCGCTGCGCAGCTCGTCGTCGGGCGCGTGCAGGGACAACGCCAGGGTGACGGGCAGGCCCTCAGCGGCCAGCCTGGTGATCGCGGGCACCAGGCCGACGGTCGACACCGTGATGTTGCGAGCCGACATCCCGAACCCCTCGGGCGCCGGGGCGACCAGCTGGCGCACGGTGGACAGCACCGCCCTGTAGTTCGCCAACGGCTCCCCCATGCCCATGAACACCAGGTTGTTCAGCCGCGTCGGGCCGCCGGGAAGCTCGCCGTCGGCCAGCGACCGCGCGGCGGAGCGGACCTGCTCGACGATCTCGGCGGTGGACAGGTTGCGCGTCAGGCCGAGCTGGCCCGTGGCGCAGAACGGACAGGCCATGCCGCAGCCCGCCTGGCTCGAGACGCACAGCGTCGAGCGCTCGGGGTAGCGCATCAGCACCGACTCGACCTTGGCGCCGTCGAACAGGTGCCACAGCGTCTTCACCGTCGTGCCGCCGTCGGCCCGCATCACCCGCGCGGGGGTCAGCAGGGGCGGCAGGAGCTCGGCGGCCAGCGTCTCGCGCGCATCCTTGGGCAGGTCCGTCATGGCCTGCGGGTCCGCCGTCAGGTGCGTGAAGTAGTGCGTGGCAAGCTGTTTGGCGCGATAGGCGGGCTGCCCGAGCTCGCCGACGGCGCGGGCGCGCTCCGCGGCGTCGAGGTCCGCGAGGTGGCGCGGCGGCTTGCCACGCCGGCCGCGGGCCGGGGTGGACAGGTTCAGCGGGACCGGGGTCGGGTTCGTAGCCATGTCAGGTGCAGTCTCCCACGCGCTCAGGTCGCTCCCACAACCGACACGGACATCAGCAGGTAGACGATTGGCGCCGTCAGCAGCATCGAGTCCAGGCGGTCGAGCACTCCGCCGTGCCCGGGCAGCAGCGATCCCATGTCCTTGAGCTCGAGGTCGCGTTTGAGCAGGGACTCGGCCAGGTCCCCCAGGGTTGCGGTGACCGGGGTGGCGATCCCCAGCGCAACGCCCACCCACCAAGGCTCGCCGAGCACCATCCCGCCGACGACACCCACGGCCAGCGCCAGCAGGAAGGACCCGGCCAGGCCCTCCCAGCTCTTCTTGGGGCTGATCGACGGGGCCAGCGGGTGCTTGCCGAAGCGGACTCCCGCGAAGAACCCACCCGTGTCGTTCGCCACCGCGAGCAGGATGAACACGCACACCCGCACGGCGCCGTCCGGCTGGGCGAGCAGCAGCATCGCGAAGCCCGCCATCAGCGGCAGGTACGCCGCAGCGAACACCCCGGCGGACGCGTCACGCAACGCCGTGCCACCGCGACCGTCCAGGGCGCGCCACACCACGACGCCGAACACGGTCAGCACGAACGAGACCATCAGCGCCGCGGGACCCGAGACGTAGGCCGACACCAGGATGCCGGCGGTGCCGACCCACAGAGGCAGCACGGGCATCGCGATGCCGCGGCGCCCGAAGGCTCGCCCGAGCTCCCACAGCGCGGCGCACACCGCGGCCACGGCGAAGAGGACGAAGGCCTCGGTGCGGATGAACAGCGACGCGGCGACCGCGAGCAGGAGGACGGCCGCGACGGTGAGCGCCTTCGGCATGTCGCGCCCGCTGCGCGGCGCAGGCACCGTTGGCAGGACGGGCGTCATCAGACCTCGAGCAGCTCCGCTTCCTTCGCCGCGAGAACCTGGTCGATCTCGTCGGTGTGCCGCTTGGTCAGCGACTCGAGCTCCTTCTCGGCGCGCACGCCCTCATCCTCGCCCGCGTCCCCGTCCTTGACGGTGCGGTCGATCTGCTCCTTGGCCTTGCGCCGGACGTTGCGCACCGACACCCGAGCGTCCTCGGCCTTGGTCTTGGCAAGCTTGACGTAGTCCCGCCGGCGCTCCTCGGTGAGCGCGGGCAGGACGACCCGGATGACGTTGCCGTCGTTGGCCGGGTTGACGCCGAGATCGGAGTCGCGCAGCGCCTTCTCGACCGCCGTCATCGACGACTTGTCGAAGGGCGAGATCAGGACGGTCCGCGCCTCGGTCACGTTGAACGAGGCCAGCTGCTGCAGGGGCGTCGGGCTGCCGTAGTAGTCGACGAACACCTTGGCGAACATCGCGGCGTTCGCACGGCCCGTGCGGATCGTCGCGAAGTCCTCCTTGGCGACTTCCACGGCCTTGTCCATCTTTTCCTCGGCCTCGAGGAGAGCTTCGTCGATCACGCGTGCTCCTTCGTCAGTTCCTGTGGCGACACCGGACGGTGACACCGGGGCGCGGGTTCAGCCCGCCGTGACGACCGTGCCGATGTCGTCGCCGAGCAGGGCGCGCGTCACGTTCCCGGCCTCGCCCATGCCGAAGACGCGCATCGTGACCCCATTGTCCATGCAGAGGCTGAATGCCGTCGCATCGACGACCTTGAGGCCCTGACGCAGCGCCTCCGCATACGTGAGGGTGTCGAGGCGTCGCGCGGTCGGATCGACGTGCGGGTCCGCCGTGTAGACGCCGTCGACGCCGTTCTTGCCCATCAGCACCTCGTCGCAGTGCGTCTCGAGCGCGCGCTGGACCGCGACGGTATCCGTGGAGAAGTAGGGCATGCCTGCCCCCGCGCCGAAGATCACCGCACGGCCCTTCTCCATGTGCCGGATGGCCCGCAGCGGGATGTAGGGCTCGGCCACCTGGCCCATGGTGATGGCGGTCTGCACCCGGGTGGACACCCCGGCCTGCTCGAGGAAGTCCTGCAGGGCCAGGCAGTTCATCACCGTGCCGAGCATGCCCATGTAGTCGGCACGGGCCCGGTCGAGTCCGCGCTGGGACAGCTCGGCGCCGCGGAAGAAGTTCCCGCCGCCGACGACGATCG
>JBQGOU010000141.1:0-8215 GCA_052086865.1 Cellulomonadaceae bacterium | reverse complement strand
CCCATGGGTGTGCGCCCCGCTCGCGCTCGGCGTCGTGTGGAAGTGGATCTTCGCCCCGACGGACGGAGCGCTCAACGCCCTGCTCGGGCGCCGGGTGGAGTGGCTCTCCGACCTGGCTCTCGCCCTGCCCGCGGTCGCGACCGTCGGCGTGTGGAGCACCGTCGGCTACGTCTCCCTGTTCTACCTCGTCGGACTGACGAACGTTCCCGGTGAGGTACAGGACGCCGCGCGCGTCGACGGAGCCGGCGAGAGCCAGGTCTTCCGCTACATCACGTGGCCGCTGCTGCGCCCCACCACCTTCTTCGTCCTGGTGACCGGGGTGATCAGCTCGTTCCAGGTGTTCGACACGGTGTACGCGATGACCGGGGGCGGACCGGGGGTTCCGGGGCGCACCGACGTGATTGCGGCGCGGATCTACTCCGACGCGTTCGACAAGCTGGCGATGGGACGAGCCGCAGCCCTGTCCGTCATCCTGTTCGTCGTGCTCGTCACGGCCACCGTGGCCCAGCAGCTGTACTTCCGCCGTCGCATCACCTACGACGCAAGCTGAGGCGGCGATGACACACCGACACCCCCGCGGCCGCCACCGGCTTCGCACCGACGCACTGATCTACCTCGCGCTGCTGGCCGGGACCGTGATCACGCTCGCTCCCTTCGTCCTGAGCGTGATGACCTCGCTCAAGTCGCCGACGCAGATGGCGAACCAGCCTGTGCTTACCCTCCCCGACCCGGTCACGGGCGAGAACTACGCCGCGTTGTTCGGCCAGACGCACAACTTCCTCTCTCCGCTCGCGGTGACGTTCCAGGTCACCGCGCTCACCCTCGTCGTCCAGCTCACCTGCTCGATCCTGGCGGCCTACGCCTTTGCCCGGCTGAGGTTCCCCGGCCGGGACGCACTGTTCTGGGTGTATTTGTCCACGATGATGGTGCCGGCCGTGACGATCATCGTGCCGCTGTACGGCATGCTCACCGCCGCGGACCTGCGCAACACGTTCTGGGGCCTGGTGCTGCCGACCCTGTTCGGCTCTCCCTACGCCGTCTTCCTGCTGCGCGAGCACTTCCGCACGATTCCGGCCGATCTCGAGGCAGCCGCAACGATCGACGGCTGCGGCGTGCTCGGCCGGCTGCGCCACGTCGTCCTGCCGCTGTCCCGCCCGGTCGTGGCGACGCTGGCGGTGATCACGGTTGTCACCCACTGGAACAACTTCATGTGGCCCCGCGTCATCACCTCCGGGCCCGAGTGGGCGACGCTGACCGTCGCCACGGCGGCGCTGCAGGGCCAGCACAAGGCCAACTGGACGGTGGTGATGGCCGCCACCACGGTCTCGATCGTCCCCCTGGTCCTGCTCTACCTCGTCTGTCAGCGCCAGGTGGTGCACTCCCTGACGCTCTCCGGCTTCAAGTAGCCCGCCGCCTCCCGCTCCCACCGCCATCCATCACCCACCCGAGGAGAACCGCATGTCCCGCAGCACCACCACGTCCGGCACCCGGCGGCTGATCGCCGCCGCCGCCATCGCCAGCACCGCGCTCTTGGCCGCGTGCTCCCCTGCCGCCCAGCAGGGGGCGACGACCACCGGCGCCGACGGCGAGGAGGTCACGACCGTGACGTTCCGGCTGTGGGACGACGCCGTCGCATCCGCCTACGAGGAGTCCTTCGCCGCGTTCACCGAGGCGAACCCCGACGTGCGGGTCGACGTCAACGTCGTGCCCTGGTCGAACTACTGGGAGCAGCTGCCCGTCGACGTCGGCTCCGGGGCGATTGACGACATCTTCTGGACCAACAGCTCCAACTTCGTCGAGTACGCGCAGTCGGGCGCGCTCGTCGACGTCGGATCGCTGCTAGGCGACCAGGTCTCGGGCTGGGCCCCGGCCGTCGTCGACCAGTACACGCTCGACGGCACCCTGTGGGGCGTGCCCCAGCTCACCGACGGCGGCGGGATCTTCTACAACGTCGACCTGCTCGAGGAGGCCGGCGTCACCCCGGAGGGGCTGACGTGGGCCCCGGGCGCAGGCGACGGCGACACGTTCCTCGCCGCGGCGAAGGCGCTGACCAAGGACGGCGCCGGCCGCACGGCGGACGATCCCGCATTCGACGGCTCCGACCTCGCCCAGTACGGCTTCAACGCCGCCCTCGACCTGCAGGCGATCTACTACCCGTGGGTCGCCTCCAACGGTGGCCTGTGGCAGGCGGAGGAGTCCAACGAGTTCGTCTACGGCGACGACGAACGGTCGGTGGAGGCCATCGCGTACCTGGTCGACCTGATCAACACCCATCACGTCGCGCCGTCGGCTGCGGACACGAACGAGAACGGCGACTTCAGCCGCGACCAGTTCCTGCAGGGCAAGCTGGCCATCTTCCAGTCCGGCACCTACAACCTCGCCAACGTGCGCGACGGCGCCGACTTCGAGTGGGCGCTCGCCCCGGCCATCGCCGGCCCGGAGGGCTCGGCCATCGTCGGCAACGGCACCGTGGCGGTCGCGAGCTCGGCGAGCGAGCACCCCGAGGCCGTACACAAGGTGCTGGAGTGGATCGGCTCGGACGAGGGCGCGTCCTACATCGGTGCCGAGGGCGCCGCGCTGCCCGCCGTGATCGGCGCCCAGGACTCCTACCAGGAGTACTGGCAGAACGAGGGCGTCGACGTGACGCCGTTCCTTGACGCCACGATGGGCCTGACAGCGGACGCACCCCGGGGAACCGGCGGGCCCGCCTCGGACGAGGCTGCCAACCCGATCCTCAAGGAGATCTTCCTCGGCCGCATACCGGTCGCCGCAGGGCTCACGCAGGCCCAGGACGCCGCGAACGCGGCCATCGAGGACCCGACCAGCTGACGAGCCGTACCGGACACAGGACTGCCGGCGCCTCGGCACAAGGCGCCGGCAGTCCGGCAGTCGAGGGCGAAGGATCAGTCGGTGCCCGACTCCATCGCCGCGCGGTCCAGGGACGCCTGCTCGGCATCGGGTCCGGCGCCGCGGGCGATCGCCCGGTGCTCACCGCTCGACACCGAGCCGAGCAGCTCCTTGGTCGGTCCGCCGACGATCCCCTGCACGGCGTACTGCTCGAGGCGGGCCCGGGAGTCCGCGATGTCGAGGTTGCGCATCGTGAGCTGGCCGATGCGCTCCTCGGGACCGAAGGCGGCGTCGGCGACGCGCTCCATCGACAGCTTGTCCGGGTGGTAGGACAGCGCCGGGCCCCGCGTGTCGAGGATCGAGTAGTCCTCCCCGCGGCGCAGGCGCAGCGTGACCTCGCCCGTCACGGCTGAACCGACCCAGCGCACGAGCGACTCGCGGAGCATCAGCGACTGCGGGTCGAACCAGCGGCCCTCGTACAGCAGGCGACCGAGCCGGCGGCCCTGCACCGTGTAGTTGTCGAGGGTGTCCTCGTTGTGGATGGCGTTGAGCAGCCGTTCGTAGACGATGTGCAGCAGGGCCATGCCGGGCGCCTCGTAGATGCCCCGGCTCTTGGCCTCGATGATGCGGTTCTCGATCTGGTCGACCGTGCCGAGCCCGTGCCGACCGCCGATGGCGTTCGCCTCGGTCACGAGGTCCACGGCGCTGGCGAAGGTCCGACCGTTGATCTCGACCGGACGTCCCTGCTCGAAGCGAACCGTGACGTCCTCGGTCTCGATGGACACGGCCGGGTCCCAGGCGGCGACCCCCATAATCGGCTCGACGATCTCCACGCCGGTGTCCAGGTGCTCGAGGCGCTTGGCCTCGTGAGTGGCACCCCAGATGTTCGCATCCGTGCTGTACGCCTTCTCGGTCGCGTCACGGTAGGGCAGCTTCCTGGCGAGCAGCCACTGGCTCATCTCCGTGCGTCCGCCGAGCTCCTCGACGAACTCCGCGTCGAGCCACGGCTTGTAGATCCGCAGGTTGGGGTTGGCGAGCAGCCCGTAGCGGTAGAACCGCTCGATGTCGTTGCCCTTGTAGGTCGACCCGTCGCCCCAGATCTCCACGTCGTCCTCGCGCATCGCGCGGACCAGGAGGGTTCCCGTGACAGCGCGGCCGAGCGGGGTCGTGTTGAAGTAGGCGCGGCCACCGGAGGTGATGTGGAAGGCGCCGCACTGCAGCGCGATCAGGCCCTCCTCGACAAGCGCCTCGCGGCAGTCCACCAGACGGGCGATCTCGGCGCCGTACTCGTGGGCGCGGGCGGGCACCGAGTCGATGTTCGGCTCGTCGGCCTGACCGAGGTCTGCGGTGTAGGTGCAGGGAATCGCACCCTTCTCGCGCATCCACGCGACCGCGACCGAGGTGTCAAGACCACCGGAGAAGGCAATGCCGACGCGCTCGCCGGCGGGCAGGGAGTGAAGGACCTTAGGCACGCCACCACTGTACCGGATGATCATGCCGAAGGGCGAATAGATATACATGCGGTCCCTGCGCGGTGCTGGGCGCTGGATGGCCGCATGCGGCGTGGGGCTACAACCGGCGCGTGGCCCATGCGACCAGGCCGCGCGGACGCCGGGCATAGGGCGGGCGGATCAGCCCCAGCACGTCCGGTCGCAACGGCTGGTGCAGCACCGGCTTGCGGTGGCTGAACGTCTCAAAGCTCCACCGGCCGTGGTAGGCGCCCGTGCCGCTGGCGCCGACGCCTCCGAACGGCAGCGCCGACGTCCCTGCCTGCAACAGCGCCACCCCCTCGCCCACCGCACCCGAGGACGTCTGCGCCACGAACCGGCGCCGGGTGCGGGCCGATCCGGAGAAGACGTAGAGCGCAAGCGGCGTGTCCCCCGAGCGCACGTAGTCGATGGCGTCGCCCACGGACGGTACGGCGACGATCGGCAGGATGGGGCCGAAGATCTCCTCGGTCAGCACCGCCGCCCCGGCTGTTGGGGTGCCGGGGCCGGTGGATCCGGGGCTGGCGTGGACGACCGTAGGCGCGAGGTAGCGCGCGGCCCGGTCGACCGTCCCGCCGAAGGCGATCGGGACGTCCTCGAGCATCCCTGCCAGCCGGTCGAGGTGCCGCTCGGTCACGATGCGCCCGTAGTCGGGGCTGTGGAACGGATCATCGCCCCACATCTGCGTGACGGCCCGGGCCAGCGCCTCGGTCAGCGGGCCGACGCGATCCGGTGTGGTCAGGACGTAGTCGGGGGCGATGCACGTCTGCCCGGCGTTGACGAACTTGGCCCAGGCGACGCGTCGAGCGGCGCGCTCGATGTTCGCGTCGTCGTCGAACCAGACGGGCGACTTGCCGCCCAGCTCGAGCGTGACCGGGGTCAGGTGCTCGGCTGCGGCGCGCAGCACCACCCGCCCGACGGCGCCGTTGCCCGTGTAGAGGATGTGGTCGACCTGCTGCTCCAGCAGGTCGGTGGTCTCCGGAACTGCCCCCTCCACCACGTGCACGGCGCGGCCGTCCAGGTACTGCGGCACCAGTCGGGCCATCAGCGCAGACACGGACGGAGCGAGCTCACTGGGCTTGAGCACCGCGGCGTTGCCCGCCGCAAGCGCCCCCACCAGCGGGCTCAGCAGCAGCTGCACGGGATAGTTCCACGGGGCGATCACGGTGACGACTCCCAGAGGCTCGGGCACAAGCGCCGCGGTGCCCGGCTGCATGGGCAGCGGCAGCACGACGCGCCGGGGCCGCATCCAGCGGCGCAGGTGGCGCCGGGCGTGCCGGATCTCGGCGAGCACCACCCCTGTCTCGGTGAGCTGCGCCTCCGTGGGGCTCTTGTGCAGATCCGCGTGCAGCGCGGCCTCGAGCAGGCCCTCGTTCTCCTGGAGCATCCGTGCGAGCGCGTCGAGCTGGGCCAGGCGCCAGCGCGCCGGGCGGGTCGCCCCGGACTCGAAGCGCGCTCGGGCGGCGCCGACGGCGGCTGCCGGGGTCAGCGCATCCGTCGTCGTGTCCGTGTTCCCGTCACCCGTCATGCGTCCACCCTAGGCACGTCCACCGGTGCCCACGTCACACCGCATCCTGGGGCCGGGCGGCCCGTGTCAGACCCGCCGGAGCACCAGCGCCTCCCAGGGCGCCAGGTCCGTGGCGGCACCGAGCCGAGGCTTACGGTCCGTCAGGTTGCTGAGCACGAGCTCGTGGCCGCTCGTGTCCAGGTCCGCCGTGACCGGTTCTCCCGACAGGTTGGCCACGACCAGCAGCTGGGGCACGCCAGGATCTATGCGCTTAACACCGTCGTCCACCTGACTCTAAACGCATAGATTGGGATCTTCAACACATATCGGTCACGATCAGGACGAATCAGACCGTGCCGTCGTTCAGGCGCAGGTCAGCGACCTGAGCTCGCGCCGAACGGATCAGCCCACACGTCTGGGTGTCGCACATCCGCACGACTCGCGAAACACCGGACGCACCGGCAGCGACAGGTCGGCCGGAGGCCTCTCGGGGTCGGAGATCGAGTCGGCGAGGACCTCGACGGCGAGGCGCCCCATCGCCTCCATCGGTTGGCGCGCCGTGGTCAGCGAGGGCGAGAACAGCCTCCCGGCGACAACGCCGTCGAAGCCGGTGACGACGACGTCACGCGGCACGGCACAGCCGCTGCGTCGTAGCAGCGTCATGAGGTCCATGGCGTGCTGGTCGCTTGCGCACACGAGCGCGCCCGGAAGCTCTCCTCGGTCGAGCAGCGACCGAATGACCGGGAACGGGTCGGGCGCGCCGAGCGGCGTGGGGTCGAGAACGTGGCTCGGCGCCGCAAGGCCCAGGTCGTGCATGGCCGCGCGCATCCCGGCGAACCGCTCGGCGTAGTCCTTGACCTCGGGCGCGCCGACGAACTCAACCCGGGTGATCCCGTGCTCGTGCACCAGGTGCTCGGTGAGCGCGCGGACGCCTGCCACGTTGTCGACCCGCAGGTGGTTGAGCGCCTGCCCGTAGGGCGTCGCGAACGCCACGACCGGAAGGCGCCGCGAGAGCTGGTCGATAACCTCCTCCGACCGGTCGCCAGGGAAGACGGCGAGCCCGTCCACCCGGCTGGCCACGTCGATGACGCGGGCACCGTCGTCCCCCGTGCCGCGACCGATGAGCAGGGCGAGGCCGCGACGGGCGCACTCGAGTTCGAAGCCACGCTGGACCTCGTCGACGTACAGCGGGAAGACACGAAAGTCCTCGGCGTCGGCGTCGTCGGCGAACAGCCGGTCCTTGCCCGTCCGCGCGACCCCGCCGCCCGCACGGACCGGCCGCGAACCGTCGGCGCCGTCGGCCTCGAGCATCATGTCGAAGGAGTAGAGCCCCAGGGCGCCCGTGCGCCCGTCCGCAAGGCCCCGTGCGCTCGCGCTCGGCACGTAGCTGAGCTCCCGCGCCGCCTCGAGCACGGCGAGCCTGGTGCTCTCCCGCACCCGCTGGGGCTGGCGGAACGTGAACGAGACCGTGGCGATCGAGACGCCCGCGGCGTGAGCGACGTCGTACACCGTGGGACGCTTGGCCACCTGGTCTCCTTCCGACGCAGTCACTCTATGCGCTGGACGCGCCGATGGCGCTTCAGGTCAAGGCTCCGCCGAAACACTGCTGACTCGCCGGCCTCCTATCATCGGACTCGATGAACACTACGAGCGGTTCCGCAGACGTCTCCTGGCACCCGGCCGCCACGACCGGCCCCACCCTCGCCGAGGTCCTCGCCCAGGTCCGCGAGCTCGTCGAGTGCGAGTCCCCCTCGCACGACGACGATGCGCTGGCCCGCAGCGCCGCCGGCGTGGCTGCGCTCGGCACAGCGTTGCTGGGTGTCGCGCCGGAACGGGTGCCCGGCGCCGGGCACCACCTGATGTGGCGGTTCGGCGACCATCCCCGCGTGCTGCTCCTCGGGCACCACGACACCGTCTGGCCGATCGGTTCCTGGGAGCGGACCTGGTCCGAGGAGGATGACCGCATCTCCGGTCCCGGCTGCTTCGACATGAAGGCGGGCCTGGTGATCGCCCTGCAGGCGGTGGCGACCCTGACCGATCGCGACGGCGTCGTGATTCTGGTCAACTCCGACGAGGAGATCGGCTCACCGACCTCGCGAGGGCTGGTCGCCGAGCTCGCCGCACAGGCCGGGACGGCGCTTGTCTTCGAGGCAAGCGCACCCGGCGGAGCGGTGAAGACCGCCCGCCGGGGCAACGCCACCTATCGGGTCGAGATCACAGGCGTCGCGGCCCACGCCGGCCTCGAGCCGGAGCGCGGCGTCAACGCCGCTGTCGAGACCGCCCATCAGGTGCTGGCGATCCAGGCCCTCGCGGGTCGGGTTCCGGGAACGTCCGTCGTACCGTCGATGCTGAGCGCCGGGACCACCAGCAACAC